>JAOZOG010000007.1:21823-23882 GCA_029933395.1 Sulfurovaceae bacterium
CATCGCCCTCATCTCTTCTTCCGTCAGTGTCTTGACACCAAGGCTCTCTGCCTTTGTCAGCTTGCTTCCTGCCTCTTCACCGTATATGACATAGTCTGTCTTTTTCGAGACAGAGCCGCTGACTTTGGCACCCAGGTTTTCCAACATCTCTTTTATTTTATCGCGGCTCTCGCTCATCGTGCCGGTCAGTACGATCCTCTTTCCGGCAAAAGGAGAGTCTTGGGGGATCTCCTTTTTCTCCGGTGAGACAGGCCGGATGATCTCCAGCAGTCTCTCGACTTTTTCACGGTTGACACGCATAAACTCGGTGAAACTCGCTGCCATCTCCACACCGAATCCGTCGATCGACTCCAGTGCCGCCTCATCGAGAGCGACAAACTCCGTCCCATAGACTTCGCAGATTTTTTTACTGGCTACTTCGCCGATATGTTCGATCCCCAAGCCATTGAGAAAGCGCCAGCATTCGGCACCTTTGGTCGCTTCGATCGCCTCGAGAAGGTTGGTGATCTTCTTCTCTTTGAACCCCTCAAGACCGGAGAGTTTTTCGCTATCGAGATGATAGAGATCTTCCAGGTCTCCGATCAGCCCCTGATCATAGAGTTGCTCTACGATCTTCTCCCCCAGTCCATCGATATTCATACAGCCTTTGGAGGCAAAATAGCGAATAGCATTGACGACACGGGCAGGACAGCTGAGGTTTTGACACTTGATCAATGCCCCCTCGTCGAGAAGTTCACTCCCGCAGACCGGGCACTCCGTCGGGCGCGTCACGATCTTTTCGCTTCCATCACGGCGGTCGGTGAGGACTTTGGTGATCTTGGGAATGACATCGCCGCTGCGGATGATGATCACGGTATCCCCGATACGGATATCCTTCCGCTCGATCTCGTCGAAATTGTGTAGTGTAGCACGGTTGACAACGGCGCCTTCGATATTGACCGGCTCCACTTCAGCTACCGGGGTGACGGCACCCGTGCGTCCTACCTGCAGGACAATATCTCTAACCTTTGTGACCTTTTCGATCGCCGGAAATTTATAGGCACACATCCAGCGCGGAAACTTGACGGTATAGCCCAGTGCCTCCTCCAGCTCGACCTCATCTACTTTGACAACCATCCCATCCATCATCACAGAGATCGATTCACGCAGCCCGATGATCTCCTGGTAGAAATCTTCGATCTCGTCGATCGTCTTACAGGCTCTATTGGTCGGTGGTGCCAGAAATCCCTGCTCGTAGACAAACTGCATTTTCTGGCTGTGCTTTTTGTAATGCAGGCTGTTTTCACCGATCCCCCAGGGATAGAATGCCAGTTTCCTCTGCGCCGTAATCTTGGGATCAAGCTGCCTCAGACTTCCCGCTGCGGCATTGCGCGGATTAGCGAAAGGCACCTCTCCCTTGGCGATGCGCTCTTCATTGATCGCTTCGAAATCATCCTTGGGGATCACCACTTCACCACGGATCTCGATCAACGCTTTATAGTCGATCCTGAGGGGAACAGAACGGATCGTCCGCACATTGGCCGTCACCTCTTCACCAGTGACACCATCCCCCCGCGTGATCGCACGCTTGAGTTCACCACCTTCATAGAGCAGGTTCATACTCGCGCCGTCGAATTTCGGTTCGCAAAAATAGGAGGCCTTTCCCACATTCTTCTCCACTCTGGCAACCCACTCTTCGAGCTCTTCGTTGGAGAAGACATCCTCCATACTCCACATCCGCTTGATGTGTTTCGCCTTGGTAAATCCCTCGAGAACCTCTCCCCCGACACGCTGCGTAGGCGAATCTTCCGCCACTTTATCGGGATGCCCCTCCTCGTACGCAAGCACTTCGTGGTAGAGTCGGTCATACTCTTCATCAGAAGCAATGGGGTTGTCTTCGACATAGTATGCGTATGCCCATTTTTTGAGTGTCTCGACTTTTTGGAGGTATTCACTGTATGTCATTTTTTGATTTTTTCCTTTGTTGGAAAGTAGGGTCGGTCCCACCGACCATTTCAATTTCCAATTACGAATTACTGATGGTCGGTAGGACCGACCCTGCACGTTAAGACGCCGGCCG
>JAOZOG010000418.1 GCA_029933395.1 Sulfurovaceae bacterium
TCGAGATCGAGCGAATCGGCCTTTTCCGGATGGAGAAAGGCTTCGATCTCCTTGTCTTCGATGGGGGATTCGCCCCGGTTGAGCATCTCGACCTTTTCGGGAACGATGTCGAGTGCGACCACTTCGTTGTGTTGGGCCAGAAGCAGGCCGTTGGAGAGGCCTACGTAGCCGGTTCCGGCGATGGCGATTTTCATATTTTCAGCTCCATTCTGCAATATTTTCTGTATTTAAAGGCACAATTATACTCAATTTCTATTTTGGGCGGACAGCCTTCCCGATAGAATCGGCCAAATTCGCTTTGGTTTTAGTAGTTTTGGTTTTGGCGGATACGTTTCCGCTCCGAAGTCTCTGCCATAGATCCGACAATACTCCTCGTCCGAAATCTCGCTGTCTCTTCGGATATGCCATTGTGGATCGCGGACAAGGGCGTAGAGAGGATGGGGTGTGAAGCCGAAACGCCGCTTGGTGGCATAGTTGCCTCTCAGGGCATTGATGCTTTCGATATTCAGTTTCCTGGCGATTGTCGTAGCGTGTTCGAGCATGTCGTAATACCATATTTTCGATATATAGTGGTCCTTTGTCTCCAGAGAGCCTCCGAAATAGAGGAGCATTTCTTTTTGGTCGTAGACGATCGTATAAAGAGCCGCAGGCTCGTCATCGCGGTAGATGCATCGTATGAGCGACTGTTCGTTTTTTTCAAAATATCCCAGAATGGAAAGTAGAAGCTCCTCCTTCCCCTCCCAGGCGGACTTGAGCCCTCTTTGTCTGAAATAGTTCCGATGCTTTTTCATGATTTGCGGGAAAATGTTTACGAATTGGCCGAAAGGGATCGTTTCGAAGCGGTATTCTCTCTTTTTTATAAAAGCATATCGGTAGGATCGACGGATTTTCCTCACCGAAAACTGTTCGATAAAAGTCTCGGCCTGGAAAACTTCAGGCTTTTTGTAATGCCACTCCGGCTGATAGGGAACGTCGTATTTTCTGAAAGCGGGATCGAGAAGCGAAAAGATGTCGTTGTTGACGGAGAGGAGACGGAATCTGTAATCCTGTTCGACCAGGTATTTGAGCATCGTATCGAGCAGTTTTGGATTTTCGGGGAGAAAATTGGCATGATTGAATTGCGGTCCCCCGTAGAATGTGGCCATCCCCTCTTTCGCAACCAGAGGAACGAGATCGTCACCTTCTCGAAAGAAAAGATATTCGTCGGGACCGTACCGGTCGTTTAGAATTTTTTTGTATCCGAAACTGTCGAGAATCGATCGCCTTGAATCTTTGAGCGATGCTTCGCATCGCATCTTCTCCGTGATGATCTCAACCAAACACTCTCCTTTTCAAAAAATACAACAATATACGTTTTCAGCCTCTTCGGATCTCGTGAAGGGTATGGTTGTAGATCCTGCGCAGCGGAATGATGAGCGGACGGCACATCTTCCGGCAGCTATCCAGCAGCCCCAGCGGTTCGAGAATGGCATATTTGATATAGTTGACGGGAAATTTGACCAGTTCGCTGAAAACGAAAGCCCTGGCGATCCTGTTGCGGTACCACTCGTTTTTTTGCCACCACGGTGCGTCGGATCCGACTATCCAAAGGCGGATACCAGACGCTTCGTAACCGTTGAGTGACGCCAGAAACCGTATGCGACGCAGATGGGGAGGACTCGATACGATGATGACGGAATGCATATCGTGATCGAGAAGATATTTTTTGACGAAACGGAGTTCCTCCATGGTATTTGTGGCATTTTTCATAAAGAGAATCCTGCTTTTTTCTACGCCATTTCCCGTTAGATAGCGGCCCGAGGGAGTCCGATAGGGGTCGTTAAACCCGCATTTTCCAAGATAGTCGAAACCATTGATCATGAGATACCCGC
>JAOZOG010000419.1 GCA_029933395.1 Sulfurovaceae bacterium
GTACTTAGTACTGCTGTGGGCTTGACATCCAAACGGATAAAATATATACTCATATAAAGAGGTGTTTTGGTGATATAAAGAGGGCTATGTTACTAAATGACCAAGGTCAAGCAGTCAGGCTGACCAATAGATTTGAGGAGATAAAATGTTATTAGCCGACCTTGGTAATACACATGTTCATATTTACGATGGCAAAAGAGTCGAACATTTGGCCTATGATGATGCCATCAAAAAATATGCACATAGGCCACTTCGCTATATCTCCGTCAATCACTCGATCGAAGCTGAAATCAGCTGGCTGACAGAGTGGCAAAATATCTCCTCTGCAATTCATCTCGAAGGGGCATACGGTACGATGGGAGTCGATCGGCGGGCATTGTGTCTGAGTCATCCTGATGGCCTCTTCGTCGATGCGGGATCGGCGATCACGGTGGATGTGATGGAAGCAGGCGAGTATCAGGGGGGATTCATTCTGCCGGGAATAGCTGCGATGCTCAAAAGTTATGCCGACATCTCTCCTGTGCTCGATACGGAACTGAACCGAGAAGTGCCCCTCGACAGTCTGCCGCTCACAACAAAAGATGGGATAAGCTATGGTATAATCGCGTCCATTCAAGCGGTGATAAAGAAGCACCAGAAAGGCAAAATGGTCTATTTTACCGGAGGCGACGGCAAATTTCTTTCTGCTCTATTTGAGGGGGCGATACTTGATGAAACGCTGGTATTTCGGGGAATCAGAAAGGCATTGAAAAAAATGTAAGTCGGGGTTTCCCGACTCTGACACTTTGTGGAAAATGCCAAATGACATATCAACCAAGCAAGGCGATATGATTTTTGTCGGAGTGAGGGCACTCCGACCTACATTTTGTATGTTGCGAAAAAGTATGAAGGACAATACATGTTAACCATAGCACTACCCAAGGGAAGAATCGCCGAAGAGACGCTGGAGATTTTCACTGAGATCTTCGGTGGAGAGTTCAAGTTCGAGAGCCGGAAATTGATTTTGGATATCGGTGATTTCCGTTTCCTTAATGTCCGTAATCAGGATGTACCGACCTATGTCGCGCATGGAGCGGCTGATCTGGGTGTCGTAGGCTTGGATGTGATCACGGAACAGGGTCTCGATATCATCAATCTGCTGGATATGAATCTAGGCAGATGCAAGGTGGCAATCGGGATCAAGAATGAGGACGAGCTCGACTGGAGCAAGCCCGATATCAAAGTAGCGACGAAGATGGTCAATATCACCAAAAACTACTTCGCCCAAAAAGCGGTCGGGGTACAGGTCATCAAGCTCTATGGATCGATCGAACTTGCCCCGCTGGTCGGCCTGGCCGATGCGATCGTGGATATTGTCGAGACGGGCAATACGATGCGGGAAAACGGCTTGAAGGTGGCAGAAGACATTATGGACTCCTCCGCCCATCTCATCGCCAATAAAAACAGCTACTATGCCAAAAAAGAGGAGATCCTCTCCCTCTACGAAAAGATCAACAGCGTCGTGCAGAGCCGTGCCTGATTCGACATCTGACAGTGCCCTCGACCTCTATGCCAAAGTAGAGGACCTCCTGGGTGTCAAAGAGGCTGCCCCCGATCTTTATGTTCATTACTTCGAGTTCTTAGAATCTGTCAAATTTGATTCGCTTCTGGATATTGGCTGCGGCAGCGGCGATTTCCTTCTGCAGATACGGGATCGTTTTTCTCCCAAAAGCCTGACAGGTATCGACCTGAGTCCCCTGATGGTGGAGCAGGCGAAGCAAAAGGGACTCGATGTGCATCGTATCGATTTTTGCAAGATGGAACATACTTCCGGTATCATCACGGCAGTTTTCGATATGCTCAATTATCTCAACAGAAGAGA
>JAOZOG010000101.1 GCA_029933395.1 Sulfurovaceae bacterium
TACGCATTATGTTTAGTATCTGCAGAACCGTAGAGCCGATAACTATTCCGACCAGACGCTCTTTCCCCGATGCAGGAAAAGCCAGAACCGCCGCAACATAAAGCAGTATCGCCTCAAGTCCGTTACAGCCGAATTTTACCTCCATAACAGCGCTTTTCAGATGCAAAAAGGCACCGTTTGCAGTAACGTCGATTCCTATAAGATGTATAAGCCATGTGCTGATCTTCACGACTGCGCCTGTATAGTAGGCATCAAGCTGCAGTACCTGACGCACCGGCTCGTAATCCACTAGAATAAAGGCTGTAATCATATAAAGTATATAAAGCAGAATAAAGCGTTTCATTGCAGTGATTGTAGCGAAAAGAACATATCTATTCTATCGGCCGGTATGAAACCGGCCGACAATAGATGTTAAAACTTCTCTTCTCTTCTATACAGCAGTGCACTTGCTGAAATGAACATCATCACGATCAACGCGATTCGCCCCCATTCAGAAAGTGTCGGAACCGCTATGTTCTTTTTAATCGGTATATTGTTGTTGTAGACCGGCGCATCCCCGTTCTCAATGACAAGTCTGTAATAATACGGATTGTCGGCACATCCCGTTGCGCTGTCATATCCGCCAAGCATCATCGTATTTGCATATTCACCCTGCCCAAGGTAGACACTGCTACCTGACGGCACATCCAGTACACCTGACGGAAGACATGCCGTACTGACCACATACCCGTCCGGCGGCGTTATTGTCAGAGTACACTCTGTCTGCGTTGTAATGCTGCCGACCGTGAATTTATACAGGCCGTCGCTGTCTATATGGCCAGGGTTTGGAATCGCTCCGTTGGTACAGTTGATATCTACTATACCTCCACCGATTATCTCACCGGTACTTTCATCATAGAAGTAACCTGTCGGATCATAATCCTGGTAATCAGGTATACCATCATCATCCGAATCTCCCGTACCCTCTTCCTGATCAGGCGTACCGTCATTGTCTGAATCATCATCAAGGTTGTCAGGAGTTCCGTCTCCATCGGTGTCATCATCGCCTTCTATGACATCATGAATACCGTCTCCATCAGAATCGGGTGCGTATCCGAAATCGGCATGGCGAACATCTTCGCCACTGCCCAGGGCTATACCGTATGGATCATTTCCGGTTGTAGACGTAAAGTTTGCCGGCAGGGATGTCTCCACAACATCTACCGTATACTCCCCAAACGGAAGTGAACCGAAAAGATAGTTACCGTTACCGTCCGTTACTGTTGTAGTATTAAGCTCCCCATTCAAATAGAGATCAATTGTCACTCCGCCGATACCGCTTTCACCGGCATCCTGAATACCGTCCGCATTTTCGTCATTCCAGATAAAATCTCCTATGGAGGAGCGTGGATCGGTCATACACTCTCTTGTTGCCGGCGGATAACTGATCATCACCTGGTCAAACTGACCGACACTGACGCTGATATTCATATCCGGACGGAGTCCGTCATCAACCTCGACCCATAGGCCGCCTTCAAGCTTCCATCCCGGCCATGCAGTTCCCATGCCGCTTCCGTCGATCTCTGCTCCCGGCCACAGCAGTGTTCCGGTTAGCGGCTGATCATGGAGTGATTCGACTATAGTTGCATCCATTTTACTCCAGTTGATATCGGCTGTTGCGCCTTCATATGGGATCCCCACAAGGGTTATATTGTAATCAGCATATGGAGCATCGTCGACACAGTAAGTGTTTACGACCACACTGACCGATTTTGGAGGTGATACCGCCGCATCAAACGATATGTTGTTCTCACCGCTTGAGAATACAAAAGGATCTGTTCTATAGGTAGTCGCGTTCATATCATTGTCTGTTTCATCATCTCCTGATGCATCTTTTGGAGAAGCAACATATGGATCTGCAAGCGAATCAAAATCAAATCCGATCTGATATGTGTCCGGAACAACATCTTCAAACCGATAGATACCGTTCGCATCGGTAAGAACGCTCTCCAGTGCCGTAGTCGAACCGTCAGTCTCTATTCGGTAGAGAGTTACATTTATATCTTCGATCCCCTCTTCATCTGCATCCTGGACACCGTCTCCGTCAAAGTCGAACCATACATAGTCGCCTACACCGACGAATACGAACATGCCGGCATCAAAACTCATATTGTTTTCACCTGAGCTCAGCTCTATATCGGCAGTATAGCCTGACGGATCGGCATCACTGTCAAGTGCATCGTCCGTTGTGTTTCTAGGCGATATCTCCATATTTGGCGGAGCGACAAACTCCACTCTGTAGCTTCCTGGAACAAGTGAATCAAACAGGTAGTGGCCGCTGCTGTCCGTAACGGTTGTTGCACTGGCATCCCCGGAAAGATTGACAGTTATTCCTTCGATCCCCTCTTCGCCTGGATCCTGGATACCGTCTGCATTGGTGTCATGCCAGACATAATTACCGATCGAGGCATACTCATAAACTCCGCCGTCAAGCGTCATATTGTTCTCACCGCTTGAAAGCGTCTCTGCGGCAATCCCGCCGGTAGCATTCATATCATTGTCAAGTGCATCGTCCATTCCCTGGTCGATCAGACTGATCAGATAGCTTGTCGCCGAGAGGTCAAAATCTATATAGTAGCTGTCCGGCCTTAGATTATCGAACAGATAGTTTCCGCCGCCGCTTGTCGTAGTCGTACCGGCGACCGTATTGTTGCTCTCATAGTAAAGAACTACATCTATGCCGTCTATGCCTGTACCAACCTCATTCTGTATACCGTCCGCATTGGTGTCGATCCAGAGCAGATCTCCGATCGATGCCGGAATATATACACCGAGATCCCATGACGGATCATATTCACCTGATTCCAGATTGGTTGAAATCGTCTCTCCGGTAATACGGTCGGCATCACTGTCGAGGCTGTCGTTGCTGTTGTCCTGCAGTGTTGCAACATAGCCTGCCAGATCACTGTCGCCAAGATTGAAAACCGCGTGATAATCATCAGGCAGCAATCCGGTAAATCTGTAACCGCCGGTAGTATTGGTATCCATCATACCTGCAACCGTACCGTTGATATCATAATAAAGCGTTACCTGGACCCCTTCAATTCCGGGCTCCATCGCATCCTGGATACCGTTACCGTTTGCATCAAGCCAGACAATATCACCGTATGAAGCCGGCTGGTAAACACCCATATCCAAAGTCGGATTATATTCTGCGGATGCAAGCGTAACGACTGCCGTGCGTCCATTGGCCGTGTCTGCATCACTATCCAAAGTGTCATCGCCGTCCTGATCGGCAGCACTGACCCTGTAGCCGCCGTTAACCAGTACATCAGACGAGAGGTTGAATTCGACATAGTAATCACCTGGAACCAGACCGTCTATCAGATAGTATCCGTCACTGTCGGTGGTATCATTTTTGACAAAATCCCCTGCTGCCGTATAGGCACTGACAATGACGCCGGCAATGCCGGTATCGATCTCATCCTGTATACCGTCGGCATTGGTATCTACCCATACATAATTGCCAAGCGAAGCCGGACCGTATGCACCCATATCCCATGACGGGTCGTTCTCGCCGCTTTCAAGTGTAGTAACCGCCGTACGTCCTGTAGTCTCATTGGCATCGGAGTCAACAGCATTATCTGCGCCTGCATCCTGGAGTGTAGGGATATAACCGAGGGGGAGTGTTGTGAGATCGAACTCGATGTAATAATCACCCGGAGTCAGTCCTGTAAAGCTATACAGTCCGCTGTTATCCGTCGTAGCCGTACCAAGGAAAGTACCGTCAGCCATATAGAGATTTACATCAACATCGGCTATCGCTTCCTCTCCCGCATCCTGAATGCCGTTCGCATCCGCATCGTCCCAGACATAATTACCGATCGAGGCATACTCATAAACTCCGCCGTCAAGCGTCATATTGTTCTCACCGCTTGAAAGCGTCTCTGCGGCAATCCCGCCGGTAGCATTCATATCATTGTCAAGTGCATCGTCCATTCCCTGGTCGATCAGACTGATCAGATAGCTTGTCGCCGAGAGGTCAAAATCTATATAGTAGCTGTCCGGCCTTAGATTATCGAACAGATAGTTTCCGCCGCCGCTTGTCGTAGTCGTACCGGCGACCGTATTGTTGCTCTCATAGTAAAGAACTACATCTATGCCGTCTATGCCTGTACCAACCTCATTCTGTATACCGTCCGCATTGGTGTCGATCCAGAGCAGATCTCCGATCGATGCCGGAATATATACACCGAGATCCCATGACGGATCGTTTTCACCCGGGTCAAGTGTGGTTACAGCCGTCTGCCCGCTGACTCTGTCCGCATCACTGTCGGCAAGATCATCACCGCCCTGATCCTGCAAGGTCGGTATGTAGCCGCTGAGTGCAGGAGAATCCAGATCGAAAACGACATAATAGTCATCCGGCAGCAGATCATTGAAACGGTATTGGCCGCTTGTGTCCGTAGTATTGGTTTCAACCTGCGAACCATCTGATTTGTAGAGTGTTACATTGACGTTCTCGACACCCGGCTCCATCGCATCCTGGATACCGTTTCCGTTGGTATCCACCCAGACACGGTCACCGATCGAAGCGAAGGATGTGATTGTCGTCAGATAATCTTCTACCTCACCGTCGTTTGCCAAACCGGTTACACCAAGGCCGCCTGTAGTGCTGATTCTGAACCTGGCATAGACAGCATCACTTACAACTGCATCGCATGGCACTGCAAAAGTATACCGGTTAACACCGTTGCCTACCGAATAGGTATCCAGCAGATGCTCGCCTGCATCACTGAAATCCCCGTCGCTGTTAAAATCGATCCATGCATCCACATAAGCCTGGCCTGAAGGCGCCCCGCTAATGTTCATCTCTACTGTTGCCTCTTCACAGGTAATAAGCTGTGAAAGAAAAGTTATACCGTCTTCATCGTCACCGTTAAGGTCATCACCGTCCGCTGCCGCATTCGGCTGGCCGTCAACTTCTGCATCCACACTGTCACCAAACATCAATCCTGAGCCAAGGTAGTGTGATGCACCGCCATTTTCAGCCAGCGTACCGTAAGATATAGGCAGATCGCCCCAGTCTGTCGGGACAAAAAAGCCCGCATCCCAGTCGGGATCTACCGTTGCGGGTGCCAGAGTTATAACGTCTGTGCGAAATGTATTCGGATCAATATCACTGTCAAGCATATCATCTGAGCCGCTATCTTTGGATGTAACCGAGATACCTGTAATTGCCGGAGGTACAACCTCAACGATATACTCTCCTGGAACAAGATCGACAAAGAAATAGTAACCCGATCCGTTGGTTACGGTATTGGCGACTTCCTGGCCGGTTGCGTTGTCATACAGCTTGACCTCTACACCGGCCAATCCGATTTCCGATCCGTCCTGAAGTCCATTTTGGTTGGAATCCAGCCAGACAAAATTACCGAGAGATGAGAGTTGCGGCTCTATAAAGCCGAAATCCAGTGTCGGATTGTGGTCGCCAGACGGCTCTGCTCCGGCACTTAACGTAACCGCCTGGGAAACAACACCGTAACCTGCAAGCGTGATACCATTATCATCATTATCTACATCATCGTCAGGATCACCGATACCGTTTGCAACGGCATTTTCCAGTCCGCTCAGCACTCCACCGAGAAAATTCGCCTCATCAACCTGAACTATATAATCACCTGCAAACAATCCGTCAAACCTGTAATAGCCTGCCTCTCCAGCTTTGGTAATAGTCAGTGTTGATGCTACAAACGCATCTACGCCCGGCGTAAAGGCACCATCAGCATCAGTGTCCTTATAAAGATTTACTACAACCTGGTTAATACCGCTCTCACTGGCAGCATCATAGATGCCGTCATGACTGTTATTGGTATTGTCATCCAGCCAGACGCGGTCACCCAGGCTGAGCGTTCCCTGCGGTACGATGATACCCGCATCAAAATCCCTGTTGAATTCATTGGCTGCCAGTGAAAAAACACCGGTTCTTCCTGTCGTCTCGTCCGCATCCGAATCTTCAGCCTCGCTGCTGCCGGCAACATTGACGGTCGTAAAAGTATAACCTGCCGGCTTGATAAACTCTATTTCATAGCCGCCGGAAGGCGTCAGGCCGGTAAACTGGTAATAACCCGGATTTCCAAACTGGTCGTTTGCGGTGACAGTCGAATTAATCTCACTGCCATTAAGATATAGTTTTACCTGGACACCGTTTATCCCGCCGTTCAAACCATCCATGGTGGACTCGTTCTGTATTCCGTCACCGTTTCGGTCGAACCAGACATAATTCCCGACCGCAGCAACAGGAAGCTGGAGCAGCCCCATATCCCATCTAAGGTCTACTTCGGTTGCATCCAGTCCGGTCACCTCTGTCATGAGTGTTGTACCGTTAACATCCGAATCCACGGTATCATCAGTTCCCACATCTGCATCGGTCACGCCATAGCCTACAGGCAGCGTGAATTTCGCATAATATTTTCCGGCCTGCAAATCTGAAAATTTATAATAGCCCGGATTTCCGGATGCGTCACTGCTTGTTACAAGCCAGTTGACAAGATAATCGTCAGCAGTGGATTTCAAGCCGTCCAGACCAGGGCTCCACAGCTCCACACGCACCCCGTTCATTCCGGTTGCCGGTGCTTCGTCCTGTATGCCGTTGCCGTTCTCGTCAACCCACACATAGTTACCGTATCCCGCAGGATTTGATGCCTCTACGACGATACCGACCTTGTTCGGCTCAGCCGCAGGAAGTCCTTCGCCGGTATCCTGTCTGTACGCTTTGAAGCCAAACGAGTTCCACGCGATCTCACCTACAGGCGCATCTATAGGTGCCTGCATCGGCCAGCCAAACTCAAACTCATCCAGCGGATCGATAACGATCGAGCCGAAATCGAATTTCAGTGACTGCACCGTTGAGAGATCTGCCGGCGGAACGGCACTCCAGTGCGGATCGTCACAACCGCTGTCGACACCATACAGCGGACGGCACGGATTATCTGATGTGCTGTAATAAACCGTAATGCCCGTCGGTGTCTGGATAGGTGCCGTCAAAATAGGTCTCCAGGCACTCTCTCTCGGACTGGTATCGATTACGCCGGTATCGCCGACAAACGGCAAAATATCGATAGCCTCTATATTTTCCATTACTACATTTCCTGGATTCTGGATAAGCAGTTTATAGCGAAGAGAGCCGCCCTGCACAGTCACTCCATGATCGGGTGATTTGCTCCAGTCGGTATCTTTCTGTCCCTTGACCCACTTTATCGACTTCATAATTGCCGTTGTACGGACATCGATATTGGTGATGCTTGA
>JAOZOG010000102.1 GCA_029933395.1 Sulfurovaceae bacterium
AGGACGGCTTTTTTGAATTGCAAATGGATTGTATCCCAAAAGTGTGAACTGAAAGTGAATAGAATATGCTATACTTGAATCAAAAAACGAAAAGAATGGCAAAGAAAAAAAGAAAATATCTGATCAAACTCAATAATAAAGTACGCAACTACTTCAACGGCCTCTCCTTCGATGAGGGGATAGCCACGCTCGATGACGATCGACTGGTCGAACTCTCGATGCTGCTGGAGCTGGAGCTTCCCTCTCTCTCCCGCGATGAGATGATACGGGCACTGCGCAGGGCCTGGAGTGAGGGGGATCATATCCTCAGAGAACGGATCGTCCGCCATCTCCTCCAAAAAGAAAAACCCGCCAAAGAGAAAACGGATCAGCCTGTACCTCTGGACAAAGTCGGCAAGATCCTGATGATCCTTGAGGAGATCGAACACAGCAAAGCAGAAGAGAGCCTCATTCTCGAATCCTTTATCGACAGCAAAAGTGCCAAGATCACCGAAGAGAAAGTGCTGCGCAAGCTCGCCTACCTGCGGCTTCAGGAGCGACTGAAAAGGCTGGAGGAGAAACTGGGCGTCACCTTCAACACACTCAATGAGATGGAGTTCTATCAGAGCTATACGTTTCGTATGAGCGACATCGATTTCAACAAGCTCCTTTTGACACAAAGCGAACCGATCGACCTGGAGAAACTTCTGGAGCTGGAAGATGAAGCGATCCTCATACGTCTCAAAGAGGAGAAAGAGAAAGCTGTCACAGAGAAGCAAAAGGCTATCGACGATTTTGTCGAGCATCTCCAGCGCTATCACCCCTGGCTCACCGAAGCACAGATGATCGCACATATCAGGCAGATGACGCCGGAAATCGACCTCTACCATATCCCTCTCTCCTTTGAGCTGATGGAGGATATACTCAAGCGGATCAACGAGAAGTACCAACTCTTCGAAAGCACTGACCACTTCATCATCGAAAAGTCGAAAAAGTTCCAACTCTTTGGAGAGCTGATCCACTACAGAATCTCAGTCTCCTACACTAAAAAGCTTCTCTACAGTGCTGTCTGGAGAGGCGAAGCGCTTCCGATCGCCGAAGACCTGAATCAGGTCAACGAAGAGCAGCTTGCGCGCTTCAATCTCTCTCTCGATGCACTCTATGATCATATGCTGGAGCTCTCCGAGGGCCTGGATATCCCTGCATCGAAAATCGAATCGTTCATCATCCAGTTTCTCGCACCTCAGATCGAAGCGTCTCAGACACTCCTGCTCAAAGAGAAGAGCAAACGTCGCATCCTTTACCATTTCGGCGAATATCTCAAGCCGCTCAAAGAGAAGCATATGCGCGAAGCACTGCTCGCCAAAACGATCCGGGATTTCAAAAACCTCTTTCCCCTGGCCCGTAGCCTGAAGCGAAAGATCATCTTCCATGTCGGCCCTACCAACAGCGGCAAGACCTACGCAGCACTGCAGAAGCTCAAGACCGCCGATACCGGATACTATCTCGCACCGCTCCGCCTGCTCGCCCTCGAAGGGTATGAGAACCTCAAAAAAGAGGGAGTGCCTGTCTCGCTGATCACCGGTGAAGAGGAGATCATCGATGAGGAGTCCACCCATATCTCCTCGACGATCGAGATGCTCAACAACAGTGTGGATGTCGAACTCTGTGTCATCGACGAGATACAGATGATCAA
This sequence comes from Sulfurovaceae bacterium, assembly GCA_029933395.1. Lineage (GTDB taxonomy): Bacteria > Campylobacterota > Campylobacteria > Campylobacterales > Sulfurovaceae > SZUA-451. The sequence continues at coordinate 1,676 of JAOZOG010000102.1, forward strand.
CGACCGTGACAGAGGCTGGGCCTGGGCCAATGCACTGATCGGAGCACCGGCGAAAACAGTGATACTTACCGGATCATCCGATGCCCTCAAAGCGGTCGAGGAGCTCTGTCTCTATCTCGAAGAGCCTCTCGAGGTCGTCCCCTTCGAGCGGATGAATCCCCTCACGCTGCTCAAGCACCCCACACCGCTGAGCAAGGTAGAAAAGCAGAGTGCCGTTGTCGCCTTTTCGCGCAGAGAGGTCCTCTCTCTCAAACAGCAGCTCTCACTCAAATACCGTGTCTCCGTCGTCTACGGCAACCTCTCTCCGGAGGTGCGGCGTGAAGAGGCGAGACGCTTCCGTGAAGGAGAAAGCGATGTCCTCGTCGCCACCGATGCGATCGCGATGGGACTCAACCTCCCGATCAAAACCATCCTTTTTGCCAAAGACAACAAATTCGACGGACTGAGGCGAAGAGAACTGACCCCATCGGAAGTCCTGCAGATCTCCGGCCGTGCGGGTCGCTACGGTATCCACGAAAACGGCTATGTCGGCGCACTCGATGATGCGGCACTCCAGACTGTCACCCGACAGTTTCATACCCCTCTTGAGGATATAGAGCTCCCCTTCTCCGTGATGGCGAGTCTCGAACATGTTCTGCTGATCGGTGAGATCCTGGAGACGGATAACTTGATGGAGATCCTCACCTTTTTTGCCGACAATATGGAGTTTGACGGGCCATTCGAAGCAGCCAATATCGAATCGATGCTGGAGATCGCCACGATCGTCGACGAATACAATCTCGATCTCAAGACCCGCTACCATCTCAGCTGTGCCCCTGCCAGTATCTCGTCACCCTATATCGAATCGGTCTTCCACCGCTATATCCGCAATATCGAGAAGGGCTCGGAAGTACTCTACATCCCCCCAAGAGACCTGCCGGCTTTCGCCCAGACCAACGATATGCTGCTCAATGCCGAAGACCGGGTACGCGAAATCTCTCTCTACCTCTGGCTCTCATTCAAATTCCCCGACTATTTCAAGGACACACAAAAAGCGATCGATGCCCGCGTCCGGCTCAACCACTTCATCGAAAACTCCCTCAAAAAAGGTCACTTTACCAAGACCTGCCGACGCTGCGGAAAGGTACTGGACTTCAGCTACCGCTTCTCGATCTGCGAGAGCTGTCACAACCGGGGGAAACGCGGAGAGAAGAGCTATCGAAGCAGGAGACGTCGATGAAAAACCTCTTCACCTATCCCCATCTTCTGGTACTGCTCCAGTTTGGACTGATCGGACTGATGGTGCTTTTCTCGCGGGGCGTACTGCACTCTCCTGTCGCGATCACCGTCTTTCTCGCCGGTGCCGCCTTCGGCTTCTGGGCGATCACCTATAACCAACTGGGCAACTTCCACATCCGCCCCATCCTCAAAGACGGCTGCCGACTCATCACCACCGGCCCCTACCGCCTCATACGCCACCCGATGTACACATCCGTCATCATCATGATGCTGGGTGTACTCATCTCGACACCCACCTGGCAGGAACTGGCTATGTTTGCTATACTGATCACCGTTCTCTACCTCAAAGCGCAGAGAGAAGAACGACTCTGGTGCGGACACAATCCGAGCTATCTGTCGTACAAGAAGAGGACGAAGTTGTTTATTCCATTTCTGCTGTAAAAGTGTCTTGCTTCAACAACTGAAATACAGATAAATATCTCAATCAACGCCAATATGAACCTTCTTCTCTCAATAAAATCAATATTAATTCTGCTAAAATAGTGCTACAAAGAATCCGAAAAGGAGGGCAACCAATTATGCTAGCTTCAAAACAAAAACAACTGCTCGAAGAGATAGATATTTTACCGATTGATTTAAAGACAAAAATAGTCGACAAAATATTAACCAGCATTACTCCGTCAAATAGTTTTATTGATGCGCTCTGGATCAAAGAAGCCAATAAACGAAAAAAGGATATTGAAACGGATCAAACCTCTCTTGTTGATGGCGATGAAGTTTTCGAGAAGATATTCCATAGGTTGAATCCTCATAAATGACCTACTCTTTTCACCCAGAGGCAGAAATAGAGTTTAACGCTTCGGTTGATTACTACGAAGATCGTCAAGTAAGTTTAGGCTTGGAGTTTGCACACGAAGTCTACAAAACAATTCAAAGTATTTTAGAATTTCCTACAGCTTGGCAAATACTTGACGGAAGCATCAGGCGCTGTCTGGTTAATCGTTTTCCATTTGGAATCATCTACTACCAAAGAGGCCAGGAAATTATTATCCTGGCTGTTATGCAGCTCCAAAGAAAACCAAACTACTGGAAAGAAAGAAATGAAAAATCTCCAACAATTTGAAATCAAAAATATGATCCAATTCCGAAAAAACCGCTTCGGACTGGATCAAATCCTCGTCAATAATGAATTCGCTGATGCGGTAATCTATCTGTATGGTGGCAACCTGACACACTACCAACCCAAAGGCGAGCGACCCGTAATTTTCGGTGGCAGAGGATGCGAAATGCATCCGGACAAAACACTGCATGCAGGTATCCCGATCTGTTGGCCTTGGTTTGGGCCGCATCCGACTGATGCAGCCAGGCCGCAGCATGGATTTGCACGCAATAGAGAGTGGAAAGTGGAGAATACAGCACAGCTCTCCGGAGGTGAAACAGAGATCGTCCTGGGTCTGAGTGAAGACAAAGGGACACTCGAGCTGTTCGAACACCCTTTTGAACTTCAATTACGCTTCATTATCGGCAGAACACTTCGTATCGAGCTCGAAACACACAATACCGATACGACTCCCTTTTCTATCACGGAGGCACTGCACAGCTATTTCTATCTCTCAGATATCGATCATGCAACTGTTTATGGTCTGGAGGATACGCCTTTTGCCGATCTGGCGGATGGGAGCAGGATCAAACAGGAGAGTGATCCGCTCAGGATCGACCGCGTGATCAATCATGTCTACGAGCCGACCGACAAGCAGTGCGAGATAGTCGATAACGGCTTTGGAAGAGTGATCAGGATCGACAAAGAAGGCAGCAACGCCACTACAGTCTGGAATCCCGGAGGCGACAATGGACTGCACGATTTACCGGCAGATCTCTACCGAAAGTTCGTCTGTGTCGAAACCTGCAATGCCCGCAACGATATCATCACACTTCAGCCGGGGACATCACATAGAATCATACAGGAGATCAGCGTTTTGGATAATATTTCGAAATAGCCTCAAAAGATTTTCCCAATACAACTGTATCGTATCCTACTTTTCCAACTCCCTCTCCCTGAACTTCTCAGCAGTGAGTGCCGGACTGTAGAGGAATCCCTGATAGCACAAAGAGTCATCGAGTTTTAACAAAAATTCCTTCTGCTCTTCTGTTTCGATTCCTTCGATGATAATGTGATATCCCAGTTTTTTTCCGATCGAAATAATACTCTCGGCCAGGAAGGCATTGTCTGATTTTTTCGGTATATCTTTGATGAACTCCTTGTCGATTTTCAAGACTGAAAAAGAGAATTTTCTTAGATAAGAGAGAGAGGAATAGCCTGTACCAAAGTCGTCGATCGCGCAATGAACGCCCTCCTCCTGAAGTTTGTTGATGATATCTCGGGTCTGTTCGAAATTATCGATCAGGGAGCTCTCGGTGACTTCCAGTTTGATATCGCTCGGATCTACACCATACTCCCCGAGTTTTCCCATCAGTTTTTCTACGAAGTTCACTCTCTGGAACTGTATGGCGCTAACATTGATCGAGATATACTCCAGCATAAACAGTGATGCCCTCTTCCACTCTGCAATCTGCTTGCAGACACTATCGATCACGAGCCATCCGATACTGTCGATCAGGCCTGACTCGATAGCCAGAGGAATAAACTGATCCGGGGAGAGTATGCCCAGCTTTGGATGATGCCATCGTATCAATGCTTCGGCGGCTTGCAGCGCATCATCCTTGATGGAGACAATCGGCTGATAATACAGCTTGAGCTGATCGATTTCGATGGCATAGTAGAGATCGTGTTGCAGGCCAAAAAGCTCTTTTCGTTTGGCATCCAGACTGGGATTGTAGTAGGCGATTGCACTTCTTCCTTTTCTTTTGGCGCTGTACATCGAGATATCGGCATAACGGACAATCTCTTCTATATCATCCATCTCCGGCTCAATAATCACAATACCGATACTGCATCGAACATACAGGAACATCTCCTCGACTGCAAAAGGTGATGCGAAAGCATTTTGAAGATTCGCGCCACATTGATCGGCGATTTCCCAGGCCTTCTGTTTGTTTTTTGCGATAAAGGGGAGAACGATACCAAACTCATCCCCTCCCAGTCTACTGAGAATGCCCTTTCTTTTGATGAGGGGCCTCAGTCTCTCGGCTACCAATTTCAAAAGTGCATCACCGACACTGTGTCCCAGCGTATCGTTAATCGTCTTGAATTGATTGAGGTCGAGGTAAAAAAGTATGGAGTAGTGGGTGTGGTGCTTGCTGTTTTGGGTCAGCTTCTGCATATATTCCAGGAAGCCTCTTCTGTTTGCCAGCGAAGTCAAGTCGTCATGATGCACCAGATAGTTCAGTTCATCGATTGCCTTTTTTTCCGCTGTTTTGTCATCGATCAAGACAACTGAACCCAGTTTCTTTCCCTCACTGTTCTCCAGAGGTGAAAACCGCATATCCATCCATAAGTCCATACCCAGAAAACTTTTGTAGGGGCCCGAATAGCCTGATTTTCCCTCCATCAAAGCTCTGACGGGGCGCTGGTCCGGAACTTCATCGAGATTCATCCCCAGCAACTCTTCTCTTTTCCGCTTGAAAAGTTCGGTATAGGCCAGATTGAAGTCGATCACTTTGTAGTCCGCATCAACATACATAATACCGATCGGTGTACTCTTGAAAATCAGATCCAGCTCCTCCTGCTTATCATAGAGTTCTCTCTGTGTTCTTTTGTACCGCTCCTCCTCCTCATAACTCTTGATCAGTGTATTTCCTATATTGCGGCTGACATTGATCAGGAGTAAAAAGTACGCCAGGAGCATCACAGCCAAAAGATAGTTTGCACTGTCTCCCTGTATCACAAAATAGACAAAGAGTGGTGAAAGCAACAGAAAAAGATAGCTGGCAGCCATCCGAATATTGGGTGAAATAGAGGTCATCGCCCCGCTGCCGATACCGATCACCAGAAGAAAAATGATGTTTTTGATGCTCTGATCCTCGATATAAGGCAGAAGCAGAAGACTGATACTTCCCCACAAAAGTGCCGTCAGGAGAGACTTGACGACAAAGGTTTGATACCATTGCCGATAGGTTTTGCTGCGATCTCCCCCCAGATACCGGTAGGCATCATAGAGCCTGCTCAAAATGATCATGACCGCAAATGTAAACCATGGATAGAGCAGTTCACCAGGCACTTTCCCAATAATAAGCACAAAGATAAGGATCGAAAGGCCCAGGAGAGTCGAGAGGCTTATTTTGGCATGCTGATAGAGATCACGCAGGAGTTTTTGGCCGATATTGCTACTCTCCTGCGCGTCAAAATCCTTCCATTTTTCAAATTGTCTAAATAGTTTCATTATGCTTTATTATACTCTATTGGCCTTGATTATGAAATAGATTTTTTAAAT
>JAOZOG010000420.1 GCA_029933395.1 Sulfurovaceae bacterium
CTCCCAAAGAGCATTTGGGTCTGCCAAACGCTGCCGATGTTCGCGAAGGGATCATCGCCTACAAGATCGCAGCGCATGCTGCCGATATCGCCCGCGGCCGCCCCGATGCACAGAAGATCGATGATGAGATGAGTGATGCGCGTTACGGTTTCGACTGGAACAAGCAGTTCGAACTCTGCCTCGATCCTGACCGCGCCAAAGAGTACCATGATGAGACACTGCCTCAGGATGTCTTCAAGGAGGCAGAGTTCTGTTCAATGTGTGGACCGAAGTTCTGCTCCTACAAGATCACGCAGAATATTGTCGCAGAGCATGGTGAAGCGATGGCAAACGAGCCGGCAAACTAGAAGCCTATAGGGATGTGACTAATGTCGCACCCCCTTTGTATATTGAATTAAAAATCAGGAGAATAAATGAATAAAGAACAAGTATTGGAAGCATTGAAACATGTCACCTACCCGGGTTTCACGAAAGATATCGTGACCTTTGGTTTTGTCAAAAATATTGCCATAGATGGAGACAAAGTCTCTTTGGATGTCGATATCACATCGAGTGCAGATGAGGTCAAGCTTCAGCTGATCAAAGATATCGAAGTAGAGCTGCAGAAGATTGGTTTCAAAGATATCACTGCCAATATCATTCAGCCTCAGGCTCCCCGAGAGATGAGCAACTCGATGAGTGGTAAAAATATCGCACCACACGTCAAAAGCTTCGTCATGGTCAGTTCGGGCAAGGGCGGTGTCGGCAAATCGACAACGGCTGTCAACCTGGCGATCGCTATGGCAATGCAGGGCAAAAAGGTCGGCCTTCTCGATGCAGATATCTATGGCCCCAACATCCCCCGGATGATGGGTGTCGACGATCAGAAGCCAGAGATTCAGGGCAATAAAGTCCTGCCTCTGAAAGCCTATGGTGTCGAAGTGATGTCTATGGGTTCTCTGATGGAGCCGGGACAGTCTCTGATCTGGAGAGGTGCGATGATCATGAAGGCGATCGAGCAGTTCCTGAGAGATATCCTCTGGTCTGAGCTGGATGTTCTCGTGATCGATATGCCTCCGGGAACGGGTGATGCACAGTTGACACTGGCACAATCCGTACCGGTTACGGCAGGTATCACGGTGACGACGCCTCAGGAAGTTTCGCTCGATGACAGCAGACGCTCACTCGATATGTTCCAGAAGCTCCATATCCCGACTGCGGGAATCATTGAAAACATGAGTGGATTTATCTGTCCGGAGTGCCATACTGAATCCGATATCTTCGGCATGGGTACCACAGCACCGGTCGCCAAAGAGTATGATACCGAGCTGATCGCCCGCATCCCTATCGAGCCGGCGATCCGTATCGGTGGCGATACCGGTATGCCGGTCACGTATCATCAGCCTGACAGCGAAACAGCCAAGCGCTACCAGGAGGCGGCCAGCAAACTTCTTGCCTTCATCGACAAGGTCAATGCCGAAGGCGGTGCCGACAACCAGGCGATCCAGCCCACGACACCTCCGGGTGTCAGTGCGTGCAGTACGGCAGGCGCCTCACAGGCGGCCCCCAAGCACGACCACGGTGGCGGAAGTTGCGGCTGTAATTAAAAATAGACAATATACATTAATGTAATGTGGTGCGCGGGGCGTACCCTACGTGATATGAATATTGTTGTAATTCTCGTAGGGTGTGCACTGCACACCAAATGATAACAACCTGCCAAAACTCTCTTACAAATCTTCCGACCAGAAAAAATCGATCCACTTATCCGCAATATGGACATACCAATCCGGCTTCATCACAGCTGTCTCTTTGTAAAAAAGCGATGCTGATTTGAATTCGCAATGAGGATAGCGTTCCGACATCGTTTCGA
>JAOZOG010000103.1 GCA_029933395.1 Sulfurovaceae bacterium
TGGCAGGTTTGATTCGTCACATCGTAACGGAAGAGTTGTTTCTTGCTTGCGGCACTTCGGTAAATATAGCTGATGCCGATTCCACTCTCGAGAAAACGTTTGGAGGAGCGGCAGATACCACCGGTAACCCGTACTTTCATCTGTCGCTCTTCCGCCTCTTTTATTGTCGCTTCATCACTCTTTGCGCCGGTATTGATCTCAAAAGTATAGAGGAGATTCTCCCCCTCCGCTTTCAGGTCGACCAGCTGCGTATATTCGTCTACTTTCTGGGGCAGATTGGCCGAAAGTTCCTTGGCGGCAGCTTTGACCACCTCGATATTCTGCTGCCAGACTTTGTCCGCTTCACTCACATTGGCATAGAGAGAGAGCGAAAAGAGAAGAAGAAAAGAGAGAATCCATACTGTTTTTTTCATTGGGAACCTTTGTTTCCGGATATCTGTATTTTACAATCCGGGAAGTATAATAAACGCTGCTATTGTAGCAAACTGTTCTTTAGGGCATATATCAGGATTCACTTTCCCGAAACCCCTCGATGATCACTTCAGGGATCTTCATAGGGCGCATCTTTTGACTGTCGACAAACACCCATTCCGTTTCTCCCTGGCAAATCAGTGCATTGTCAATCGACCGTGTCAACTTATATCGGCGAATCGACTTGATCTTGCCAATCGTTTCGATCCAGGTTTGCATCTCCAGCTCATCCCCTTCGAACGCCGGTTTTTTATACTCGATCCTGTGCGACTTTGCCACCCAGGTGCCGCCCAACTCCCGACACTTCTCGTATCCAAAGCCCAACGATTGGGAATGTTGTGTCGCAGCCTCGATCATCCAGGTCAGGTAAGTCACATTGCCCACGTGGCCATTGAAGTCAATATCTTCGGCGGATACTTTGAATCGGTAACCGTATCGCTTCATCGCATCGCTTCCCAGAGTGCCAAAGCCTGCCTATGCTCCGCCACATCATGACAACGCACGATAGAAGCCCCGTTCCCGACTGCCTTGAGATGGATCGCCAGCGTACCGGGGAGGCGTGCCTCTGTTGGTGCGGGGATGATCTTGTCGATCATCGACTTTCTACTTGCTCCGATGAGGAGTTCGCAGCCAAACTTTTGGAAGTGCGCCAGATTCCTGATCAGGGTGAGATTGTGTTCCAGACTCTTGCCAAAGCCGATACCGACATCGAGAATGATATTTTGCCTTCCAAGGCCCAGAGATTCACATTTGGCGATTCGTTCTTCGAAAAATTGGCTGACCTCCACCATCACATCATCATAATGGGGATTCTGCTGCATTGTTTGGGGCGTGCCCTGCATATGCATCAGGCAGAGTTTGGCATCATGCTTCACAGCCAGCTCTACTACCTCATCATCTGCGGCGCCGGTAATATCATTGACCAGTCCAAAGCCGCTGTTCAGGGCATAGTCGATCACCTCCGGTGTATAGCTGTCGATACTGAAAAGTGCTTTTTGGTAGAGTTTTTCAGCCCTGATGGCATCACAGATCGGCCCGATACGCTTCATTTCCGTATCGACGCTTACCTTGTCTGCACCCGGCCTGCTGGAGACAGCACCGATATCGACGAGAGAAGCCCCCTCGTCGATCATCCGGTGAATTTGCGCAACGGCATCTCTCTCCTGAAACCTGCTGCCGGCATAAAAACTGTCATCATTGGCATTGATCACACCCATGATACGGACAGGGTCACTTCTCTGCGTAAGAAACTGCTTCAGCTCCCTGGCCAGCTCTTTGAGCCCAAAAGGCTGCGCCAGCTCTTTGCGGGAGAGTATCTCAATATGTTTTCGGGTACCGATCAATATACAGTCAAAAGATGCCTCTCTGCAGGTCACGACACCCACAGGCACGGCCAGCTCTGCACCGATACTGAGTGCATCCTGTTTGAGGATATTGGCAGCAGGTGTGCGGAGATCCTTGAGGTAGAAGTAGAAGAGCTCCATCTTTTTGGCCATGATGGTGATACCGGCAGGCTCTACGCCCAGAGCCTCAAGCGCATGTTTTGTATCTGCTATCTTGCCCAGTCTGTATATCTCCACATCTCTTCCTTAACGTTTTTTGCGTGCCAGCAGCTTGAGCAGCAGTGTCGTCAGGACAAACTGGGGCTGCGATCCGACATCCAGCGCCCTGAAGGCATTATAAAAAAACTGCAGTGTCTTCTCGTCAAGATTGTATCTCCCCGATTTCATCGCCTCCTTGCTGATCTTCTCGACAAGCATCTTGGCTTCTGCTTTATCGATCAGCCGCTTGTGCTTCTGGACGAAGGCATAGACCGAAGCCAAGTCCAGGTGCTCCATATCCAGCTCGAATCTTTCTGCCTCCAGCTTCTCCCGAAGCACCGTAACAGGCAAACGCGACCGTATGGTAGAGAGTACCGTCGCCTTCGAGGAGGTGACCAGAATGAATGAACTTCGGAGGGGAGGCTCCTCGATGACTTTGAGAAGTTTGTTTTGGATCAGTGGCGGAAACTCTTTTGCCGCCAGAATGATGACGGTTTCCGCTTTGCTCGCCATATAGGCTTTTTCGATCGCCATTTTGGCATCTTCGACCCGAAAAGTCTGCCTCTCCGTGACGATAACCATACATTCGTCCGGACGGAGTGTCTCGGGACACGGTATCGCCTCTCCCGATTGAGGCGTCGTGATCACGATGATACGCTCATTCTGGCGCAGCGCAATCAGTTTTCCTATCGCCTTCTCGATTTGTGGTGCGATAATGACCTGACTGGTCAATGTCATGAAAGCAGTTCCAATTCACCAAAAAGTGCCGCGTCGATCGTCTGGTTGAAGAGCTTGAAGAGTTGAAGCAGTTTGATATCACGCAATTCATCGCTTCCCCGAAGCGGGAAACTGTTTTGGACCTCTTCGTCGATAATCCAGAGAAAATTCTCATCACTGCGAAAAGCCAGTTTGGTATAAGGATGGTCACCGCTGCCGATATACCAGATAAAGTAGCCATTGGGATAGGAGATATCCAGCATATCCTCCAGCAGCTCTATCTCCTGTGTCGAGATCACGCTCGAGAGATCCGGGAAAAGTGCCTTAAGCTGAAAGAAGGGGAGCAGCGGGCGGTTGTTTTGGAGCAGATTGATTTTTGTCGCGACATAGTCGCCAAACCAGTGATTCTCCTCATCTGTGACCAGCAGAACACTCTGCCCCTCGATGATTTTGGTCGCGGCACTCTCGACGAGCGGTGCCCACTCATAGCGATACTCCTCCATCCAGCTGAAGTCCGACTCCTCTTTACGAATCGTCTCTAGTGTCCAGTCGAGAAGTTTCTGCATCGCTGCTATCGATCCAGTTTGTAAGCATCATGAAGGGTTCTGACGGCGAGCTCTCCATATTTCTGGTCGATGATCATCGAAACCTTGATTTCGCTTGTACTGATCATTTCGATATTGATATTATTATCGGCCATCACCGAAAATGCCTTGGCAGCAACACCGCTGTGGGATTTCATTCCCACGCCGACAACAGAAACTTTACAGACATTTTCGTCAAAGTCCGCGCTGCCGAACTCCTTGTCGAAGCCCGAAAGTACCTCTTTGGCTCTCTCCAGCTCACTTTGAGGGATCGTAAAACCAAGATTGGTCGTACCGTCGGTACTTGCATTCTGAATGATCATATCGACATTGATCTGCTCGTTTGCCAAAGCGCTGAATATCTCCGCTGCGATACCGGGACGGTCCGCCACCTGCCGCAGTGTCACTCTCGCCTGATTCTTGTCCAGTGCGATTCCACTTACCAATACCTCTTCCATCTCTTCATCCTCCTTGGAAATAACTGTGCCTTTATCTTCTGAAAAACTGCTTTTTGCGACGATCTTTACTGAAAGCTTCTTCGCCAACTCCACTGAACGGCTCTGCAGTACTTTGGCTCCCAGGCTTGCCAACTCCAGCATCTCGTCATAAGAGATGAAGTCCATCTTTCTGGCTTTGGGTTCGATCCTCGGGTCGGTCGTATAGACGCCATCCACATCACTGTAGATTTCACAGGCATCCGCTCCCAATGCACCGGCAATCGCCACGGCGGAGAGGTCAGACCCTCCCCGGCCCAGCGTCGTCACCTGCTGGGCTTCATTGACCCCCTGAAAACCGGCGACGATGACGACTTTGCCCTCATCGAGCTCTCTTCTCATCGCTTTCGTATCGATCGATTCGATACGGGCGAAGGTGTGGTGATTGTCCGTCTTGATTCCCGCCTGCCGGCCAGTCATCGCGATAGCGTCCAGCCCCATCTCCTGCAGTGCGATAGAGAGCAGTGCAGCCGTCACACGCTCACCGGAACTGAGAAGCATATCCATCTCTCTCTTGGCCGGCGTCTTGCTGAAATGATTGGCATACTCGATCAGTTTGTTCGTCTCGCCGCTCATGGCAGAAACGACCACGACGATATCGTTGCCTTCTCTCCTGGCCCTTGCCACTCGCATAGCGACATTCTCGATACGATCCAGACTCCCTACGCTGGTTCCGCCATACTTGTGTACGATCAACATCTAAATAAATCCTTCTTTTATAAAATAGTCTATCACCCTATGGTACGGTTTGCGTTTAAAATAGGTGACTCTTCTGAACAACTCGTCGTAATCGACAAAGTCATACTCTTCAAACTCCGGAATATCATACGCCTGCAGATCGATTTTCGCCCCCTCTTTGAGACGGACCAGAAAGTATTTCTGCGTCTGCCCCTTGTAGGGATACATCTTTTTGGAGATGACATTGGGAAAATCATAGGTGATCCACTCAGGGAACTCCGCAATGATCTCCACATCATTACATCCGATCTCCTCTTTCAGCTCTCTCATCAGAGCCTCCTGAGGCGTCTCCCCCTCATCAATTCCCCCTTGGGGAAATTGCCAGGCATTTTTGATATCAGTTCTGTGTGCGATAAAAAATTCGCATTTTTCCGGATATTTCGAAGAGAGTATAACTGCCGAAACATTGGGCCGATACCCATTATTTTTCTGCATTTTCTACACTTCTTTTCTTGGCAAACCTCTCTTATCTCAAGGCATACCTATGTTATATTTAGTTAATTTTATCCAAAATGGGATTACAACCATTTGAAACGGGCAGGAAAAGTGCTTCTCTATCTCCATATCCCCTACTGCGACTCCAAATGTCACTACTGCAGCTTCAACTCCTATGTCGATAAGTTCGATACGCGGAAATCCTATATGGAGGCACTCTGTGGGCAATTGGCGTTTGAGCTGGAGCGCTTCGATGCGCAGCCCGCCTCCATCGAAACACTCTTCATCGGAGGAGGAACCCCCTCGACCATCGATCCTGAACTCTACACACCTGTATTTGAGCTGATTACGCCCTACCTTGCAAAAGATGCAGAGATGACGACAGAAGCCAATCCAAACTCTGCCGGTGAAAGCTGGCTGAGAGGGATGAAGGCTCTGGGCATCAATCGTATCAGCTTCGGTGTCCAGAGTTTCGATGCAGAGAAACTCAAGGCACTCAATCGTGCACACTCTCCAAAGGAAGCTATCGGGGCGATTGAAACCGCTGACAGACTGGGGTTCGAACACCTCTCGCTGGATCTCATCTATAATTTTCGCGGAGATACCGAAGCCCTGCTGCTTTCCGATATCGAACAGGCTTTCTCTCTCCCCGTCGACCATATCTCGGCCTATGAGCTGACCATCGAAGCAGGAACATACTTTGCTGAACAGCCCAATAAGAGGCAAGAGGATGAAGCACTGGCGCGCTTCGTGACACAAGCCATCCGAGAGAAGGGTTTTGCCCAATATGAGATCTCCAACTTCGGCCGCTATCAGAGCCGGCACAACAAAGGCTACTGGAAACTGGAAAACTATATCGGGGCCGGGGCCGGGGCAGTCGGCTTCCTCAATGACACACGCTTCTATCCACAAACCGATATCGATGCCTATATCAATAGCCCCCTAAATATCAAAGAAGAGCGTCTGACGGCGGACGAACTCCTGACTGAAAGAATCTTCCTGGGCTTACGCAGCGATATCGGTATCGAAAAAGCACTTCTATCTTCCGCAATGCAGCATCGAGCCGATGATCTTCTGAATGAAAACAAACTTCTTTTTTCCAGCGGAAACTACCTGAATCCGGATTTTTTCCTGGCTGACGAGATTGCACTGTATCTTCTTGGTTGATTGCGATCGAAACATAACCAAGCCTCGAAAGAGTCCTTTTGTCCGATGCGACAAACCCTGCACCCAACCCGAAGGGCGCTTGCGTTTGCAGGGTGCCAGAGTATCGGACAAAAGGACTTGAGCTCCCGAGCAGTTCCTGACTATTTCAAATTAACCTTTTTTGGATAGAATACCGATAATTAATTCTTAACGATGCGGAAGGTTTGCCATGTTTGGTTTGGGTTTTACCGAAATACTGCTGATAGCTGTTGTCGCTGTTCTTTTTCTTGGGCCGGAGAAACTTCCCGATGCGATGGTCCAGGTCGCCAAATTTATGAAAAGTGTCAAGAAAGCGATCAGTGATGCCAAAAGCAGTCTCGATGAAGAGATGAAGATTGCAGACCTCAAAGAGGAGGCACTCAGCTACAAAAAGCAGCTGGATGACGCTACAAATGAACTCGCAGGCTTCAAAAATGTCGGCATCAACCCTATCGAAGATATCAATGAGGCGATTGGCAGCGCCAAAAAAAGCTTCTCCGAAGCAGCGCAGGAGGCCGAAAGCAGCACGATCGCTACACAGGTAGAGCCCAAACAGGAAACTGTCACCTTCAAAAAGAAAAAGAAAAAATCGAAAAAAGATTCCCCAAAAGAGAACAAAGGCGGTGAAGCATAATGTTTGAGGATCTCAAACCACATCTCGCAGAGCTCAGAAAACGGCTTGGGATCTCTGTACTCTCCGTTTTTATCATGTTTGCTATTGCATTTGTCTTCCACAACAGTATTCTGGGCTGGATCACCCAACCGCTCAATGATGCCCTGGTGCAGGTGGGGAAAATCGTCGAAAGCCGCGAAAAAGGAACCTGGAAAGTCAGCCACCCCGGAGCGACAGATCAAAATATGAGTGTAGAGGCCAAACACTCTGACGACCTCCTGACAGACCATGCCCAAAGTGCCGAAACCCTCCATAGCTCCCTGAAAGAAGCAGCCACTGTCGCCGAAGACCCCCGACTCCAAACACTGCTGAGCAAAGCAGCTGCAGCTGCCCAGGAGTTGGCCCAAAACAGCAGAATCCTCCGCAATGCACTGGCCAAAGAGGAGAATCTCACCCGTGAAAATCTCAACAACAAACTTCGGGAGAAGAG
>JAOZOG010000421.1 GCA_029933395.1 Sulfurovaceae bacterium
ATGCATATTTCTAGTGAGCGTAATATCGCTAATTGGCATACTCTTCATAGTTATTGGCGCCATAGCATCCTACATGACCGTCCAGGATGGTCGTTTGGATTTCGGTAACGCCGCCGTTTGAAGCCAGTGTACTGTTTTGAGTATAGGTGACGTTCAGGGTACCTGTGGCACTGTAGTTGCGGTCGAGCGCACCGTTTAGAGTAAGGGTTTCGAGTTTGATGTATTTCGGAGTGACGGGATCATCCTCATTGGATGCGTTATAGTCGTATCCCAATGCCGCTTTGAGTGCTGAAATACCGAGTTTCGTGCCGTCTTCCGTACTCAGCTCGATGTTTTTGATTTCCGCATACGCCCCCTCTTTTGTTCGGGTAAGCTGGATATCCGCCTTGAATGTCTGGGTTTTTTGCTCTTTGTCTTTGAGATAGGTCGCGGGTATGGTCCCGTCGAATGTCGCGTGCAATACTGTAAAAGTATCGATTAGACTCTCATCGTCGTAATCGATATCGGGAATGGTAAGGGTTCCCTCGGCGATTTGCTTGTTGTTACCACCTTGTGTATCGGTAAATACATAGTTCCATGTAGTGGCATTGGCTTTGGTCACGGTGATTTTTCGGCTTTTGTCCCCGGCTTGCACAATGGTTTCGGTATAACTGGTCAGATTTCCATCGATAGCTTCGCCTACAGTCTCGATAACGTTTCCTACGGCTTTGGCCGCCAGGTCTCCATTGATCGTGACATTGTCGATAGCCGCTTCGATGTTTTGCGCTTCCGTGTCGAAAAAGCCACCCTCGTCCGCGAGACTTTCTCCCTGTGTCCTCAAAGAGTTGAAGAACTCTTTGGCCTGGGCGATATCTTCGTTTCCTGCAGGATTTTCAGGAGGAGAATAGCTTTCGTTGTTCTCCACCGCTTCTACGAAGGGTGAGAAGACATTGTTTTCCTTCATCTTTTCGGCAACGAGCTTCGCCACTTCCGGATTATCGTCTCCAAGCTCTCCGTCGGCGGCATCCTCCGCGAATTTTTCGATGATTTCGAAAGTCGAGGTGTTGCTTTCCTCCGCTGCTTCATGGAATGCCTTCACGACACTCTTGTAGGTCGCATCTTCGACCGGGTCGGTAGCGACTGGATCGATCCCCCCGAGTGCCAGAGAAATTTTGTTTCGTGCGTTCTCGACTTTTTCGATATCCAACGTCGCTTCCAGATCTCCTCCTGTCGCAAGCGTGTACATGGCGAACGAAGCGGGTGTTACGTTGACCTTGACCTCGGTGTTCGTACTCGTTACAGGTGCAGCCGAAAAGAGCTGAAGATTGGTGGGACAATCTTTTGTTTCATTGGTGTCTGGGAAGTAGAGTTTGGACTGAGCGTCGCACTCTACCTTGACCACTGCCACACCATCGAATTTGTCGACAGAGAGAGTGTAAGCTCCATGACTATCTGTCCGTCCGGTGGCGAGAACGTCTCCCGCCGCACTGTTTTTATGTGCAGTGACCACACCGTTGACGATCAGTTCATCCACAGCTTTTCCTGAAATGGTAACCGACGATGTACTACTTTCATGGTCGCCACCACCACCGCCACCGCAGCCGGTAAAGAGCAATGTACTCGTCAAAACCGCACTGGTGACGATGCTGATATTCCTCATTTTTAATCGCATACGTTCTCCTTGATGTATTTGTTTGTACCAATAGATCGGATATATGAGTTATTTTTTAATGGAAATTAATAGAAAAATTAAAAATTATGGTTTTTTCTATGGATTCTGATGCTCCACTTCTCCGGGTGGTTTGAAAAAAACGGTTTCTTCGATAAAATTTGAAAAAAAGAGGGAAGAG
>JAOZOG010000422.1 GCA_029933395.1 Sulfurovaceae bacterium
CTAGCCTGTAAGGTCTCTTTCCTGGCATCGGGAACAATTTCGGTATAGACTTCTCCCTTACGCAGAAAGATTCCAAAGACGGGTATAATGCCCCCAAAAATCCAGACAACAAATTTCCGATAGAACTTTCAGTCCTGTAGAATAAGTGCATAGAGATCACAGGAGAGGATTCATGAGCAAAAAACATAAAAGCTATAGCGCCGAGTTCAAGACGAAAGTGGTGTTGGAGCTTCTGCGTGAAGAGGAGACGGCAGCGGCGATTGCCAGCCGGTATGGCATAAGTGTGCAAACATTGAACCAGTGGAAGAAGAAGTTTCTGGAGAATGCCGCCCTGGCCTTCGATGTAGGCGGAGCGACGAAGGAGTACCGCGACAGAATCGAGAAGCTCGAAAAAGAGAACGAGGCCCTGGCCAAAACCCTGGGGAAAACCACGATCGAGAGGGACTGGGCCGTGGGAAAGCTAAAGAGCTTGGACTTATCAAGTAAGAGAAGTCTCGTCGACTCCAGGCTCGAAAATCTTTCCGTGACGAGACAGTGCGAGATGGTCGGACTGAACCGATCCAGTCTCTATTACCGTCCTGCCGGTCCCTCTTTGAGAGATCTGGCCATCATGCGCCGGATCGACGAGATCTATACCGAGGTTTCTTCCTTCTACGGATATCGGCGGATTCATGCCCAGCTCCAGGAAGAGAGATGGCATATCGGCCGCAACAAGGTGCATCGTCTGATGCGGATCATGGGGATCGAAGGCCAAAGACCCAAACGAAAGAGATCTACCGGTATCAAGGCCCAGGAGCATGAAGTCTACCCCTATCTCCTGGAAACACTGAAAAATGAAGAGGGGCAGGTCGTCACTTCCCGTCCCAACCAGGTTTGGAGCGGCGACATCACCTATATCCCTGTCCAGGGCGGTTTCATGTATCTGTCCGCCATCATCGACTGGCATTCCAAAGCGATTCTGGCCTGGAGACTCTCCAATACAATGGACGCCTCCCTGGTCACTGGAGTCCTGGCAGAAGCTGTCGAGAAACATGGCAAACCGGAGATTTTCAACTCCGACCAAGGGAGCCAGTATACGGGTAAAGAACATACCCGATTGCTTGAAAAACACGGCATCGACATTTCCATGAACGGCAAGGGAAGAAGCATCGACAACATCGCCATCGAGCGTTTCTTCAGAACGCTCAAATACGAGGAAGTTTACGTCAAGGAATACGAAAACGTCAAAGAACTCAGAAAAGGCATCGAAACGTTTATCGACTTTTACAACTTCAACCGACTCCATTCGGCACTGAAATATGATCGGCCGATGAATGTCTATCGTCGATCACTGGCAAAAGCGGCTTGAGGTGACTGAAAGATGTTCGGTAAAAAAGTTGTCTTGACAAATGGGGGCACTTTATAGCATGATCGGGGTTTCAAGTCGCTGCAGTTTTCCAAAGCGATAGATCAATCCCTCCTGTAACGCCGCTTCGGCGGTTTTGGCTTTGCCGCTGGAAGATAGCCTGAAGCCGACGATCTCTCTGGTACAGGTATCGATGACGGCGGCCAGCGTGCTCCAGCCGTCGTTACCGCACCAGACTCTTGTCATATCGATGGCCCAGCGTCGGTCGGGCAGGGAGGCCTGGCTAGGCATCGCTTTGGCGCGGGGCCTATGTCCTTTGGAGCGTTTTTTTACCTGCCAACCCTTGAGCTGAAGGATCCGCTGGACCGCCTTTTTGTTCATATTGAGCAGCAATGCCAGTCTTCGGTAGCCGTACGTCGGAAACTGCTCCATCTTCTCTCTGACTTTAGCCACTTTGTCGGGATCGAGCTTTTTC
>JAOZOG010000423.1 GCA_029933395.1 Sulfurovaceae bacterium
TCCAGGCAGTCTCTAAGGCCACAACAAAAATCCACTTTGTAGCCCAGGCGCCTAAGTTTTTTGTGGAACTTGCGCTGGCGGCGTGTGTGTTCGGTGTTGGGTACGGTCGTCGTGGCTTTGAGTTCGAGGAAGTAGGGTTTGCCACCAGGCCCCAAAATGATCAGGTCGGGGTATCCCCTGGTGTGCTTGCCGTGCAACTGCCTATTCTTTGCGGCCAGTTTGTGGGGCATCGGAGTATCGGCGAAGAGATCGAAACGGAAGATGACCTTGGGATGATTTTGTTGCAGGTAACGCGCCACGGCGTCGACTATGACAGATTCTTTCATGTTTCGCCCCTGATCGTGATATCGTAATCTTTGAGTTCCATCAGCATTTGCCATTTGCGCTTGATGCTGAAAGGTCCTCTCACTATTTTACGGAAAGTATCTTTATCGTTCCTTACACAAAGGCTCATAATCTTCGCGGCCCATTGCCGGTTGCCACTGTAATGGTATTTGCGCGTGTTCTTTTTGATGAGTTCGTCAATCGCGTCGATGTATTGCGCGTTCGACCAGCGTTCCAGGTTCGACAAATCGATGTCCGACAGTTTCTTGACCTCTTCCACCGTTTCCACTTTGAAGTATTCGCGTTTGATCTCTTCCTCATTGTCCCGCAAGAGGCGCCGTTCCTTGTTCTTTTCCCCGCAATGCGGGCAGCGGTAAACGTTCCATTTCTTTTTGGTCTTGACGAGGTTGGGGCGCTTCTCGAACTCGCGCCCGCAATGCAGACACGCCATCATGGGCGGGTCGATCTTGCGCGGCGGTTTGTTCCAGTCATAGGGCATATCGGGTAGAACACCGGTACTCTCGTAGACACCCGCGAGGTCTACGATCACGGCTTCCTTGTTGCCGCCGGGCCACTGGCGAATGACCCTGCCGCCCATCTGGAAGGCCAGGCGTACACTGGCGGTGGGTCGTGCGTAGATGGCGACCTCGACCATCGGATCGTCGAAACCCTCCGTCAGCATCGAGACGCTGATCAGCGTGTTTGCGGGATCGTCGATGTCCGCGAATCTGTCGAACGCATCTTCCTGTTCCTGTTCGCTCATCTTGCTGTGTACGATGGCGCACGGCGTTTCGAAAGCCTCTTTCAGCATTTCGGCGTGTTCTATCGACGCGGCGAATACCATATTTTTCTTTTTACCGCCGTTCGTGAACTTTCGCCACCATTTGACGGTGCTTTCTATCGCCACGTGTTGTGTGGCGGCACGTTCGATGTCGTCGAGTTTGTAATCGCCGGTGTTCTGCACCTGCATATCTTTGGTGTCCATGACAGGTTTGGAATAGTAGCGATATCGTGCGAGCCACCCCTTCTCGATGAGCCAGGCCGTGTTGTAACGGTGCGTGACGGTATGTTCCCAGCCTTCCATGCGCTTACCCTGCATGTTGATGGGCGTGGCGGTGAAACCCACCCACTTGCACTTGTCCCATAGGGAAGCGTGAATGGCGGCGATACCTCTGCCAGGTCGCTTGCCTTTGATCTCGAAGGAAATATGGGCTTCGTCTATAACGGTCGTCTGTATGTCGCCGAAGTATTCGGGGTCGCGTTTGAGTCTCGCGTTCGCCGTCTGATAGGTGGCGATGACGACTTTGGCTTTTGCCGGATCGCCCCGTCTCTCGCTCCCCATCATGACGGCGGGATCGAGTTCCGCGAGCGTCTGTGTGAGTTGTCGCACGAGTTTGCGTTTCGGGGCGAGCAGGAGGGCGCGACCGGGGCGTTCCTTGACCAGATGCGCGATGATCGTGGCCTTGCCCAGGCCGGTCGCCCCCTGTACCAGAAT
>JAOZOG010000424.1 GCA_029933395.1 Sulfurovaceae bacterium
TTGATCTCCGCCGTCAGATACACGACATCTCCGTCTTCGTAGTTTTTCAGATATTTCACCGGTATCCATACATGCTCTCTGAACAGCTTGTTGTTATGCTTGAACCTTACGTTCAGCAGGACGCGCCTGTAGTGTCTGCTGTTCGGGAACCAGCGGATCGTGGTTCCTGCCGTTCCCGTGAATCCGAAGCGTTTTTCAGCTTCCTTCTTCAGCCGTCCCATCGCTGGCTCCTTTGCCGAGACAGAGTTCCTTCAGTTTTTCCAGCTCGTTCAATGCGTGTTTCGCGAAGAGCTCTCCTCCGGGGCCTATGCGCCGTTCCATCATTCCGATGATCTCTTCGAGACGCATCATGCATCGCCAGGCTTCGAGCTCTTCGAGTTCGCGCGCTTTCTGTTCTTCAGTCATATCACATCTCCTGGTACATATCATACACTTCTCTGTCCTGCAGGAATTCCTGGAAATCCGCTTCCGCCGTAGTGTCGTATCCCCATAGGTCCATCGTTTCGATATCTTTGTCGGTCATTTTATATTTTACCTGCAATCGCTTCGTCTCTTTGAGGTCTTCTTTTCCATCCGCCGTCTGATTCGCATGCCAGCCCGGCAATGCGGCCGTGGTGGTTCCATGTCCTCTGTTTTGGTATGTGTAGATTTTCTTCTTGATCTGCGGATAGATCGTTTCGGTGATTTCCCTCAACACTCCGGCTTCGATTTCGTCCTCTTCGAACTGATCCCAGACGATCTGTGCGATCTCTTCCATTTTCTCGTATTCGATTCTGCACAATCCGGAATGTATGATTCTCGTATCTCCGCCTTTCTTTCTTCCGAAAAGCGCTTCCATCCCGTTTGGTTCCTCTTCGTTGATCGCGGTGATCGTCGGGATTTCCACATACTCTCCTTCGATGCCTCCGTCCTTGGCCGAATCGACTGTGATTATGCGCATTTCGGACGTGTATACGGTGCTTTCATAGTCGAAGACCATAACGCTGTCCATCTGCGGGTAATCTTCTGCTTTACGCTTTCTGAACACGACCCCTGGTTCCTCCGGGTCTCTGTCGTAATCGGTCGAGCTGAATCCGAACCGTCCCGGGTGCCTGTGCATCGAATTGTCGTTGACGGCCATGATTCTGAACGATTCGAATTCCGGAACCAGTTTGCATATTTTCTCCGCGATGCCGTTTACCGATTTGTACATGTGTTCCATCACTTTCGTGTGGATGTCCATCGTATCGTTCATCGCTTTGACTACGTCGTTGAAATGATAGTCGATATGCGAAGACGACACTGTCTGCTCGAACGTGTAGAACACGGTCGGCAGTACGAGATAGAACTTGTTCACCCCGCTTTTGAATTCCACCGTCACGCTGTGATAGTGAACCTGGAATTCGCTGTCGTCCGCATGCTTCAGGCATTTCTCTCCGATTCGCTTCATCGTTTCGTTTCTGACCACCAGCATCGCCAGATGCTGATAGCTTACATATTTCTCCGGCTTCGTCAGCCATTTGTCCCTGGTTCCTACGCTGTATCTTCCATTCCAACCCATCTCAATTGTCCTTTACTGTATATTTCGAGTGACTGAATCGCCATCTCTTTCGCTATCGCGTCGAGAGGCAGATATGTCACGATGTTCTTGTACGCACTGTCGTAGTTGCTTACGTTCAGCGTTCTGAAGCTGTCCCGCAGATAAAGCGGTTTCGATCCTGTACACAGATTCGATTCGTGCGCTTCGTACGAATCATATGCCCAGTCGAGATCGTCGTCGCGTTCATGCATCGCAGTTCCCGTATTCGCCGACAGCATCATTCCCATATCCGTAGCCGG
>JAOZOG010000104.1 GCA_029933395.1 Sulfurovaceae bacterium
ACGGCGACGCAGCTTCCTTTCTCTTTGCATTTGTCCTGCTCGGGTGAAAAGACGACGGTGAAGTTGCGGTCGAATTTCGCTTTTTTGAGTTCGTTTCGGATTTTGCGGCCCAGAGCATCGCCGTGGCTTTTCCAGATGGAGGCGACTTCGATCTTGCTGCTGTCGTAGCGTTTGGCTGAACCCAGGGACATGATCAGTTTTTTGTAAACTTTTTTGGCAATCTCTATTTTGACTCTGGTTGTATCGGCAGCGTCGATGATGAGGTCGTAGGGGTCGAAGTCGAAGGATGCTACCCAGTCCAGGTCCATCTTTTGATGAATGACCTGAATGCCGGGATAGAGCAGGGCGAGTCTTTCGGTCTTTTTCTCTCCCACTGCTTCGCTGCCGATCTGCCTGTTTTGATTGCTGATGTCGTAGGTGTCGTAGTCCAGGATCGCGATATGGGTGACACCGCTTCGGTAGAGGCAGTCGAGGGCATAGCTGCCTACACCCCCGACTCCCAGTATCAGGACTTTGGCGCGTTGAAGTTTGGCGAAATCCTCTTCGCCAAAGAGCATCCGGCAGCGTTCGTATCTCATAGCCAGCTTTCCAGCTTCCCAATATCATCGTGACTGGTCATATCGAGATGGATCGGGGTGATCGAGATATAGTTCTGGTTGACTGCTTCGAAGTCGGTGATATGTCCCTCTGCAGGAAGCCAGTCCAGGTGGGGCAGGCCGATCCAGTAGTACTCCAGTCCGCGAGGGTTTCGATGGACGTGGGCATCGTTGCCGTAGTAGCGGTTGCCGGCACGGGTGATCTTGAAGCCTTTGCATTCGCTGCTGTGGATCGGGGGGACATTGACATTGAGAAATTTTCGCTCCGGCAGGGGTGAGCCCTCTTCGAGTACCCGTTTGACCAGTGTGGCGATCGATTCGGCTGCGAGATCGTAGCCCAGGGCATCGATATTTTCGCATTGGCCTGCGCAGACTTGCGAGACGGCGATAGCCGGTATACCCTGGAGTACCGCTTCCATCGCTGCCGAAGCGGTACCGGAGTAGGTGATATCCTCACCCATATTGGCACCCTTGTTGATCCCGGAGATGACAATGTCGGGCAGTTCTCCCTCTTCATAGAGCTTGTGCAGTGCGAGGAAGATGCAGTCGGTAGGTGTCCCGTCGTCGAGTTTGTAGAAGTCATCGTCGATACCGATGAAACGCAGCGGACGTGTCAGTGTCAGCGAATGACCACAGGCAGACTTCTCCAATGAGGGGGCGACGACAGTGACCTGCCCAAACGGTTTGACCGCTTCGATCAGGGCATGGAGTCCCCGGGATTCATAGCCATCATCATTGGTGATCAGTATCTTCTTCATTCTCTCTCCTTGGCGGTGCGTCATAGTGCTGCAATTATAGCCTTTTTGGTATAATAGCAACAAAATGAAGCAGGAGAAGAGAGCAGTGCAAAAAGAACCCATGTTGCGAGAGACATTCGAGAAGCTATCCAAAGAGTTGGAGCAGCTCAAAAACGAAGAGCGGGGCAAGATCGCGAAAATCATCGATGAAGCGAGAGCGCTGGGCGATCTCAAGGAAAATGCAGAGTATCACGCAGCCAAAGAGAAACAGGGGATGATGGAGGCGCGTATCATCGAACTGGGCGATCTGGTAAGCAGAGCGCAGGTCGTCGACCCCTCGACACTCCAACACCAGCGTATCAGTTTCGGGTCGACCGTGAAGCTGATCGATGCAGATACAGATGAGGAGCTGACCTATACGATCGTCGGAGGCCAGGAGTCCAACCCTGATCAGGGGCTGATCTCTTTCCAGTCCCCATTGGCGAAATTGCTGCTGGGCAAAGAGGAGGGGGATGATATTCGTGCCAATCTTCCTTCCGGGAAAAAGCATTATGAGATCGAAGAGGTGTTTTATCGGGAGATTGTGATCGGCTGATATCGGCATATTGCTTTGGTTGGGGTCTTCTGACTCCGACAATAAAATCTGCAATCTCGAACAAAACAGGATTTTGTGTTAAATAAATGGTGGATTGCATCCACCCTGCGAAATGATAAAAAGAGGAAAAAATAGATGATCAAAGTGGGAATCGTGGGAGCCAGCGGATATACGGGGCTGGAACTGGTAAAAATGCTGCTGAACCATCCGGGTTTCGAACTCTCCTATCTGGCGACGACAACAGGCAATACAACCATCGAGGCGCTTCATCCCTCATTGGTGGATGTGGTTACACTGCCGGTAGAGGAAGCGGATGCCGTGCGGGTCGCAGAGAGTTGTGAACTGGTTTTTCTGGCACTGCCACATAAGGCTTCGATGGGGTTCGCGCGTAAACTGATGGAGTATGGCACCAAGATCGTGGATCTCTCGGCAGATTACCGTCTGGAGTTGGAGACTTATGAGAAGTACTACTGTGAACACGAAGATACCGAGCATCTGGATGAAGCTGCCTATGGCCTGATCGAGTACTATCGTGATGAGATCAAACAGGCTTCTCTCGTCGCAGGCCCGGGCTGCTACCCTACGGCGACACTGCTGGGCATTTTGCCGTTTATCCCCTATATCGATACGTCGGCGCCGCTCTTTGTAGATGCCAAATCGGGTGTCAGTGGCGCAGGCAAAAAGCTCTCCGAGACGACGCATTTTGTGACAGTCAATGATAATATCTTCGCGTACAATGCACTCAAACATCGACACGAGCCTGAGATCGCCGAGAAGATCGAGAAGATGTACGGTGCCAAAATGAATGTCAACTTCGTCCCCCATCTTATCCCGGCGACACGCGGCGAACTGGTCTCTGTCTATGCGACACTCAAGCAGGATATCGATCCGCTCGAGATACTCAAAAAGCACTACGCCGATGACCGCTTCATCCGTATCAGAGAAAAGCCGGTCGATATCAAAAGCACCGCTGGTACGCACTTCTGCGATATTTATGCTGCATCGAGCGGCAATGCACTCTTTGTCAACTCTGCTATCGACAACCTTCTCCGAGGTGCCAGTTCTCAGGCACTGGTCGCTGCCAACCTGATGTGCGGCTATGATGAAGGGATGGGGATACCGACTATCGCTTACGTGCCGTAAGCGATAGCGTGAAGAGTGAAGCGTGAAGCGTGAGGAGCAGGGCACGATAAAGGAGGGGGCTCTGTTTGTAGCGGATGCCCACTATCCACACCATGGCCGGGAATTTTTGACACTCCTGCAAAAGCTTGAAAGTGGCGAGATCGTCACGCCTCAGCTCTTTTTGATGGGGGATATCTTCGATCTGCTCTTTGGGTACAACGACTATATCCGGACTTTTTCTTCCGAGGCCGTCACACTGTTGAAAAAACTGTCGGAACGCATCGAAATGTACTATTTCGAGGGCAACCATGATTTCCTCCTGAAAGACATATTTCCAAATATCAAAATCTATCCCCGAGAGACCCAGCCTGTATTTCTTCATCTCGAAGACAAGTGGGCGGGTATCTCCCACGGAGATAGATATGCCCAGGGTTTCGACTATGATCTCTACTGCAAAATTATACGAAGCAGATCTCTCATTACACTCCTAAGGCCCTTTGGGAAGTGGCTGATCGACGACCGTATGGAGAAGCTTGCCAAAAAGAGTATCTGTCGACCAATGAAAGATTTCGAAGAGAAAGTGAAGGAGATAACAGCCTCTTATCCGAATGTTGACATCATCATCGAAGGGCACTATCATCAGGGAAGAAGGGTAGGCAGATACCTCTCTCTTCCCTCTTTGGCCTGCCAGAAGAAGGTAGCAGTTGTAGAGAGTGGGGCGCTTCGTTTTGTCGATTTGGAGGCGTTGCTATAGTGTGATTTGAGCGTATAGATATGCTAAAATATAGGAAATAACAAAAAGGGAGAGAAGATGGAGATCGAAGCCAATTTTGTTGATATAGAAGAGCGTGAAATCTATCCGGTCAGGGTTGTGGTATCAGAGGGAAAAATCGTTTCGATTGAACGGATCGATACCTCTTGCGAGCACTATCTCCTGCCGGGTTTCATCGATGCCCATATCCATATCGAGAGCTCTATGCTGCCTCCGAGCGAATTTGCCCGTCTGGCAGTCTGCCACGGGACGGTAGCGACCGTCTCCGATCCGCATGAGATCGCCAATGTGTTAGGGATCGAGGGGGTGAAATATATGCTGGAGAGTGCAGAGGGGGTGGATTTCAAATTCTACTTTGGTGCCTCACCCTGCGTACCGGCGACACCGTTCGAAACCAGCGGGGCGGTGCTGGGCCCTGAAGAGGTCGGCGCACTGCTGGAGATGCCGCAGATCAAGTATCTCAGCGAAGTGATGAACTTTCCCGGGGTGATCGCAGGCGACAAGGATATGCTCGCCAAGATCGCCAAAGCCAAAGCACTGCACAAACACATCGATGGCCACTCGCCCGGACTGCGCGGCGAGGAGTTGACGAAGTATATCGCGGCGGGTATCGAGACCGACCACGAAGCCTACAGCTACGAAGAGGGCCTGGAGAAGATCCAAAAAGGGATGAAGATTCTCATCCGTGAAGGTTCGGCTGCCAGGAACTTCGATGCGCTTGCACCGCTGATCACGGAGTATCCGGACAAGCTGATGTTTTGCAGTGATGACCGCCACCCCAACGATCTCGCAAACGAGCATATCGATGGCCACGTGAGGCGGTCGATCGCCAGGGGTTATGATCTCTTCGATGTGCTGCGCATCGCATGCCTCAATCCGATCGACCACTACGGCCTCGAAGTGGGCAAGCTGAGGATCGATGATCCTGCGGACTTTATCATTGTGGAAGACCTCAGGTCGTTCAGGGTGATCGAGACAGTGATCGGAGGCAAAGTGCAGGCGAAAGAGGGGAAACCGCTCTTTGATTCCGTCGAGAAGAAAACGCCGAATAATTTCTATGCAGCACCTAAAAAAGCGGATGACTTCTCCAGCCAACTCTGTGATCATGCCGAAGTGATTCACGCACTGGACCATCAGCTTATCACAGAGGAGGAGATCGTCGATTTCCCTTCCGAGAGGCCCGAGATACTCAAGCTGACCGTCGTCAACCGCTACGAGGCTGAGGCAGCACCGTCGGTCGCCTGGGTCGATGGTTTTGGCCTGAAAAAGGGTGCGATCGCTTCGAGTGTGGCGCACGATTCACACAATATCCTTGCGACGGGATGCAGTGACGAACTGATCGCCAAAGCCGTCAACGCGATCATCGACCACAAGGGCGGTATCTGTGCCGTGGACGAGGAGCATATCTGGCTCCTGCCGTTGCCCATTGCGGGGTTGATGAGTGATGAGGATGGCTTCGACGTGGCAGCCCGCTATGCCGAGATCGACCGTGTTGTTCGGGAGGAGTTCGGTTCACCGTTGAGCGCACCCTTTATGACTCTCTCCTTTATGGCGCTGCTCGTCATTCCTGAACTGAAACTCAGCGATAAAGGATTGTTCGACGGCCGCAGTTTTCATTTTATCGACACCTGCAGAAGAGGAGTGTAGATCATGGACCTGTTCAAGCTAAAAGCACACGATACCGATGTCAAAACCGAAGTGACGGCAGGCATGACCACCTTTCTGGCGATGCTCTATATCGTACCGGTCAACGCCTCCATTATGAGTGCATCGGGGATGCCCTACGATGCGCTGATCACTGCGACGGCAGTGATGACGATCTTCGCCTCGATACTCAATGGGCTCTGGTCCAACACCCCCATCGCGATGAGCGTCGGAATGGGGCTCAATGCCTATTTCAGTTTCGGCCTCGTCAAGGGGATGGGAATACCGTGGCAGACGGCATTGGGAATCGTATTTCTCTCGGGTATTCTCTATATTATCATCAGTATTACCCCGCTGCGCCGCTGGATGATCGAAACGATACCGATGGATATCAAGCGGGCAACCAGTGCCGGTATTGGTGCTTTTATCGCTTTTATCGGTCTGGAGCAGAGCAAAATCATCATCGAAAACCCCTCGACACTGGTGACGATGGGAGATATGAAAAGTCCCCATGTTATTCTCGCATTGCTGGGCTTGGCACTGGCGATCTTTTTTACCCTGAAGCGTCTGAAGAGTGCCCTGATCCTCTCTATCGTTCTGACGACGGTGGTGGCATGGGTCACGGGGATAGAGAAACTGCCTGAGAGCTTCGTATCGATGCCGGCATCGATGGCGCCGATCGCTTTCGAGCTTGACATCAGTTCGGCACTCTCGCTCTCGATACTTCCGGTGATCCTGATCTTTCTCATCACGGATCTTTTCGATACGCTGGGGACACTGACAGGCGTGGGAATGCGTGCCGATCTTTTCAGGGAGAAAAACTCCATCCCTCTGCAGAAAACGATCGAAGCCGATGCCGTAGCGACACTGGCGAGCGGATTAGCCGGAGTATCGAGTACGACGGCTTTCATCGAAAGTGCGGCAGGTGTAGAGGAGGGCGGCCGTACCGGATTGACGGCGATTGTGACGGGCCTGCTCTTTATTCTCCCACTCTTCCTGTTGCCTTTTTTCCAATCGATCCCCGCCAATGCGATCAACCCGGTCCTGATCGTGATCGGCGTGATGATGTTCAGCGAATTGCAGCATATCAACTATAAAGATAATGCGATCAGGTTCGGAGCCTTTTTCATCGTATTGGGAATGCCGCTGACCTACTCTATCACCAATGGCCTTCTGCTGGGTTCACTGGCCTATGTTTTTGTCCGGATCGTCGAGGGAAAATATCGCAATATCAGTATCGCAATGAGTGTTCTGGCAGTCATAGCGTTACTGGTCTTTTTCGTATTGTAGGGGGAAGTTGAATGAAGCAGATCAAAGCGCTAAAAAGGGCCTGGCTGATCGGTGCGGTAATCATTGTACTGATTGTCGCAGGAGATATCCTGGCCAGAAGGGCAGGCCTGGGAGGCAGGGAGTGGATGCTCTATCTTGTGTGGGGTGCTTTCATGGTAGCGGTCTTCGTCTCGACCTATCTATCACCAAAGCACAAACTGATCGTCGGAATGTCACACACCCTGACCGTTTCCCTCCTCTTCGCTCTGAGCAACTGGATACAGTCGCGTATGGGAGCAGGGGTAGACCTGGGAGATGACAAGGGTTTTGGAGTCGTCTTCGCACTGATCTATGTGACAAGCTTCATTCCGGCATTGATCGCTTCGGTTGTTGGTTTGTTG
>JAOZOG010000105.1 GCA_029933395.1 Sulfurovaceae bacterium
TCGTAGCGGGAAGGAGGCCAAATGTATAGGCATCCGTTCGCATACGAATATTTTTGTATCCCGTCTCTTTGTGGGTTCTGGGTATCAGGACAAAAGGCGCATCATAGAGCGCCATGGTCGTGACAGATCCGTTCTCGGTAATATGATAGGGCTGTGCACGCTGAGAATAGTGATTGGGAATGACCAGGGATTCAGGTGTGCTCAATGCCAGGTTGAGCATCTTTTCGATCGCTCTTGGGTCAAAGAGCGCCGGACTGGAGAAGAGCAGTGTGTAGTCGGCCTCTTCGGGCCCCTCATTGGCGCTCTCCCGCAGGAGGGTGGAGAGTGTTTCGTTTTCTGTCGTGACCAGACACTGTTTGAACAAAGAAGAGTGGCTCAGACAGGCAAGAAACTGCTTTTTGAGCACCTCATCGGACTGCAACGCTTCGGTGACAGTGTTTGAGAGTGAGAGATGGACTTTCGTATTTTCCGGGATCGAGGAGGTAGCATTCAGTTCATCAGCATAGGCATGTCCGGAAAGTGCCCGCCCGATAGCATTGAGGTAGCTGTATCCGTAGTGGGTATCCGGCTCGAGATGCGCCCCCTCTGCCCACTCGTTCCAGGCATTGACGACAATGAAACGCTTCTCTTCATCAAGTGTCTCTCTCGAGTATGTCATCAGTTTCTCGAGCCACTCCTGGAAGCGCTGAGGAGTAGAGCCGTGGACAAGGTAGGCATCTTTGCCGTAGCGTGCGGTATTGTCCCAGGTAGCGATGATCGACCGGAAATAGGTGAACGGTTTGTGTTCTGTCTGATTCTCGTAAAAAGAGGCGACCTCATCGTAAGAGAGGATATGGGTATTGAGTTCATGGTAGTGCTGCAGTTCGTTTCCGATATCCCTGACGGCATTGTCGGTCCAGTCATGCAGTACCCGCTCAGTTCCGGCATCCAGGTGAAATTCGCGAGGATCTGTGGCACCGCGCGTCAGGACTCCGACGACATAAGGTTTGGGCAGATCTGCCCTGGCGCACTCCTTTTCCCAGATTTCGAGATAGGCTTCGATATCAGGAATCGATGCAGGGCGATAGATGTAGAGGGCCGGGCGTCCATCGACGCGAATGTAACGCGGGTCTTGGAAGAAGGGAATGAGATAGCGGATAAAGCCCCGTGCATCATCATCGGAGTAGATCTGCCCCAGCAGGATGTCTTCGTCGTCCCCGTCCCAGCGGCGTGTCCAGTTTTCATTGGCCCAGCAGAAGCAGTAGGGCATTTCGATATCGGGATTGTCGAGCAACATTTTGACCGGCTCTTCAAGGATCAGCTTGCCGGAGAACCAGTAGTGGTAAAAGATCTGCCCGTGCACACCGGCTTTTTGCATCATTTCTGCCTGCATCCTGAGGGTATCGGGTGAGTCGAGCAGGTAGTAGCCGATATCGGAGTGGGGGATATGCTGCTTATAGTGCCCCTCGAAGAGCGGTGTGGCACCGCGTACCTTGGTCCATTCGGTAAATCCTTTTCCATGCCATTCATCATTTTCAGGGATAGGGTGGAATTGTGGCAGGTAGTAGGAGAGAATCTTGATGTCGTCATGGACGATTGTTTCAGAGAAGTCCCGTTCCGCCTCATAGTAGCGGTAGTCGCGCAGTGAATTGTCTTTGTGGAGGCGATAGGCTTTGCCGTCGCAGGAGGCAGTAAAGAGCAGAAGTGTCTGCCTGAGCAACTGATCGATCTCCCGGTGAGTATGGTTTTGCGTCATTTTTTCAATCGGCAGGGAGCGGAGTGTTTTCAGGCAGTGGCTTTGGGCCCAGAACATTCCGCTTTCCGGAAAGTCGATCGTTTCATAGTCATCGATTTTGAGACCGGCATAGTTTTTCAAGAGCTCGGACGCCATCTCTTTGAGGCCATACCATCCCGCAGGATCCTTAATGCTGTCGTAAGTGCTTTCAGGATAGATAACTTTTCCATCCGTTTGCAGCAGTTCAAGGATCTTTTTCTGCTGACTGCGCCGGTTTGGCAGATCGAGCAGGAGATCCAAAGCCTCTTCATACCAACTTTGCGAGTCACCCGGGCAGAGTTTTGTATCTGTGTGAAAGTGGCCGATTGTGTGATAGTTTGAAAGCGCTTCATTCCAGTGCAGCAGAGCCTCCATTGCTCCCGCCTCAGCTTCTATGGTGGCAGCAGTGATTTGTGAGAGGTCACTCAGTTCGGATTTGAACCGTTTTTCTATCTCTTCTTTATCGAGTTTTTTGGAGAGTGAAAGGTAGAGATCGAATGGTTTGCCAATCGTCAGACGTGAAAGAAGCATGTCGATGAGTGACTCGTCCGTGATGTGGATATGAACGGCTATGGTCGATTCATCAAGGGTCACGGTGTGATGTGATGCCGGGTCAGGATTGATATAGAAAGGGACGATATCGAGTCTTCTGTCCGGAAAAACGGGTTCAAATTCAGTTTCTGAAAGAGGCTGTCTGAAAGCTGCCAATTTCCGCTGCGCAGAAAATTTTGATTTGGCGATCGCACTTTTAAGTCCTTTGCTTCGGACCTCTTCCACAAACTTTTTTAGAAGAGAGGGGTCCTCTGCGATACTCTTGATGATTGTTATAAGCTTACCGATACTTGAGGGGTTTGCAGGGGTTGTTTCATTCCCCTCAAGGGAGTTGATATAGTGCAGGAGGGGATTGATATCTGCTTGCTGAAGTTCGGGATGTTTTTGCAGGTACTGTTTGGTATTGAAAGTAGATGATGGATTGCGTCCCTCTTTCCATCCTTTTTTGCAAAAATGCCTCAAAGGATCAACATCTGCTTTACGTACATCGGCATAGGTTTTCAGGTAATACTCCGGATCAAAAAGACCGGATTTCTTGATTGTCCTGCACATTGTAAAGAGATTCATTGTTTTGTTCCTCTTAAGCGTGTCATCACTATTCTCATAGGCCTGGTAATCTTCCAGCTCTTGCTTGAGGCATAAAAGACGACTTCATTTTCAAGCGTGTCTATTTCATTTTTCATACTCTCTATCTTCTCCTCTTTTTCTTGTACTCTATGGTTAAGTTGTGCGATTTCCTCTTTGAGGGAGTCAATATATCCGTAGAGATTTTTACGGATTTTTTCGTAGCGTTTGTGGTATTGATAGAAAGATCCCGCAGGCATAATTTCAAAATAGATCAAACGCTTTTCCATCTTGTCAAAAAGAGAGTACTCTTTTTCATCAAGATAACGGTCAATATCGATTTTATCAAAATTATGAAGACTTCTCAGTGCTCTATAAAGTGCAAAATTAACAGGTACAGAGCCTTCAAAAACCCATTCGTAATCGATCAAGTAAGCGATATTCTCTCTGTAGATAATATTGGAGAAGATCAGGTCAATATTGGATATTCCGTCAAAACACTGTTTTTCGCCAAGCACAGAAAGATCGACCCCCTCAAATATCTGCCTCCCGTCTGCTGCTTTCAGTCCTTCCGGAATAGCAATTTTTATCTGGAATCCACTTGTAAGCAGCTCCTTGAAACGCTCTATTTCCCGATGGACCGCTTCTGTATCATTATGTTTGAGGGCCGCGAGAATCCGCTCTTCGGCACTGACTCCCTCTATGAACTCAAAGGTCAGACTGTCAGCAGATTCATTGATGATCTTGGCTACTTTCAGGTCGGGACGACGGATGGCAGAAGAGAGAGTGTCGTGCAGAGTTTTCATTCGTTTCAAATGTGGAAGCGCGTCAGCGCAGAGTGCCCGCTTTTTGACATACTTTTTATTGTCTTCTTCGTAAATAATCGTCTGAAGCTGATAAGCTCTTTCACGCTCACTGTTTGACTTGACATAGAGTATTTTCATTGCTGTCAAACCCCGCAGATGATTAAAAATGAGTTGGCAAAAAAAGGATACTGCCCATTTTCGACAATCCCCCTGAAAGCCTCTTCCTCTTCGAAGAGATCGAAGCGATCCATATCGAAGTTGGGTGTTTTGTTCATCGGTTTCTCTGCGCCGGGAAGAAGGTCGTCACTGTAGATTTCTGTAGGCATTTTGTAGTCAGGATGTGGAT
Source organism: Sulfurovaceae bacterium (assembly GCA_029933395.1). Lineage (GTDB taxonomy): Bacteria > Campylobacterota > Campylobacteria > Campylobacterales > Sulfurovaceae > SZUA-451. The sequence continues at coordinate 4,022 of JAOZOG010000105.1, forward strand.
AGTAGAAGGTCAGTGAATCAAATCCGCTCTTTTTCAGAAGCATTTCGATCTCTCTTTTCCCGAAGGTACGTACTTTATCGTTATCGGGATAGCCCTCGATCCCGTCGAACTCGATACCGGTATGATCCTCTTTTGCCCCCGCAAAGTATTTCAAGCCATAACGGTTTTCTATAGCAATGATCAGTTTCCCCTCCTGCTTCAGATAGGTTTTGATCTGTTTGAGAAAATCCCTGTAGGGTTCATCCGTTTTTGTAAAGGCTCCGGCATACTCCAATACTCCATTGAGTGTGATATAGTCGAACTTTTCATCGAAGTGAATATCATTGAGATTTCCTGTGATGATTTCGAGATTATCATAGGTTTTGTGCCGTTCATAGTTGATGGTAGATCTTCGTTTTGAGAGTTCAACGACTTTGACCTCTTTCAGGGCATTGCAAAGCGCACCGGTGATCGCACCACAGCCTCCGCCGATTTCAAGACATGACGCCTCCTCTTCAAAGGGGTACCAGTTGATGATATTCTGCCGGATGGGTGAGAGGTGATAGAGGATGGGCCAGCGTGTATCGTTGGCCAGTATAGCGTCATAATTCTGATGTGTTTTGACAATCTCCAGCAACTCCTCTTCGATGTCGCCGTCACTGTAATAATCCTGACCGCCGTAATAATCCAAATTAAGCTTCGCACCCATTACTGTCCCTCTAAAAATATGCCCTGAAATCATACCATTAAAACGATTAGAGCGTGTTCTAATGATAGGGGGTATAGTTTGGAAAATTTTCCGGTGTTTTGAAGATGATACCTTTGACCTCTGCAGGGTCTAGTGTCAGGAGATAGCGTTGAAATTTTTCAGGTGAAGTGTTTTCTCGCCGTCTGCGCCAATAGACATTTTCACAATAGATAAACTTCAAAACGACAGCAATGTCGGGCCTGGCATAAAAGAGTAGCTCTCTCCCATCCCGATTTTCAGCCCTGTATTGCTTCAGCAGCTCTCCTATCTCCTCTATCTGTTCATTGGAGAGATTGAATCCTACCTCTCTTTCGATGAAGCTCTGTCTGAAGGAGTGGATATTGTCGGCATAGTTGTGTGAAGGTGATATGAATTTGGAATAGCCGTAAGTCAGCACAATGACCAGCGGTATGGCAAGATTCACTTTCATCAGCTGTCTGTTTCTGTTTTTGAGAGAAACGAAATAGTAAATTATCGTGGGCAACAATACAAAGAGCGGGGCGCTGTAGTAGAAGCGGTTGACGGCACCCATTTTGGTCGCAACAGCTGCGAGGCCACCGGTATATCTGTTGAGAGGGATCAATACAAAAAGAGAAGCGATAAAAATAAAAAGAAACATTTTTCTGTTGATCTCTTCATCCTTTCCTCTCCTTTGTCGTCTCCATAGTGTAATCAGCATCGCTACACCACCGATAAGGGCAACAACCATCAGTTCATTGATGGCATCGGCCGCCCGGTTGGCACCGGCAAGCAGAAGATCCCCCTGCTTCACAATCTCCCAGTAAAGTTCTCTGAAACGCAAGCCTGTAAGATAGGAGATCAGTTGAGACTTCTCCGCCTGATGGTGCCGTGCAAAATAGAAAATGAGTAAAATAACGGGGATGACAATATAGAAATATTTTTTAATCAATGGATAGAGTTCTCTGCTGTAGAGTAGAAAGAGAACAGTGAGATACATCAGGTAGTAGAGGTACTCCATCGAATGAGCCTGCAGGATGAACCGGGAGATCACGATGATCTGCAGCCCATAAAAAAGCTTCCATTTCCAGGATACGGATTCGAAGAGAATGATCAGCGTCAAAGCTGTAATATACCAGGTGAGTGGAAGTGTGATCTGATAGTTGACCGAATACCAGAGGATCCAGATGTGATGGTAGAAGACGGAAAAGGTGGCAAAGATCGTAAACCAGATAAGCGTCGACCAGTAAGCCAGATAGCGTTGTGTCAAACTGTCCATTTCTGTATAGATATTCCTGATGACAACTTTACTGAAAAAGTAGACGGTAAAAAAACTCAGCAGCGTTTGGGAGACATGAATGATCTTGGCCCGGAGCAGGATTTCACTCTGGTCGATGGAGAAAAACGTAAAGAGATTGCGCCAGAAAGCATGCCAGATATCTCTCGCTCCGGGTACTTCCGAGAGATTGAAATCATCGATGGCGATCAGGTGATCCCACATATCATAGGGGTAGCGCAGAAAGGGGTGTGTGAAAAAAATAGCTCCCAGTGTAGCAGAAAGGAGAAGATAAAAGTAGATCTCTTTTACGTTGTGTGTGCCAACACTAGACTTCAATCGTTACCTCGCTTCCAAGATCGAAAAAGCCGCCCATCTCTTCTGTGCTGATTACTTCGAACAGTATGGCATCATAGAGCCTGTGATAGACGTCGATTCCGTCCGATGTCATCGAGACGCAGCCCAAAGAGAGGGCATAGGCACCTGACCTGAGATTCATTTTTTGCCTGAAGTGTACGGTGATCCGGTCCCCTTCATGATACGTGCCGGTTTCGATACTTTTCATCATCGTATTGGTACCGGTAATTTCCAGTCCTTTGGCGTCTTTGATGCTGAAAGCAAAGATAGGGGAGAGGATTTTTTCGTCAAATTGTATCTTGAGAAGAATATCACAGGGAGCATTATGCTCAAAATGGGTAGCCGACCTGCCGCTATCGTCCAGAATTGCGTAGTCATATATTTTTGCTTTTTTATTTCCGTATTCGAGCATCTCTTTATTTGCAGGAAAAGTATTTTTGAGCAGACCGTCTCGGGATTCGACGGGAATTTCCCCGGCTCTTTCTTCTTTCTGTTCCGGGTCATAGTTCCCGGTTAGAATCCGCTTGAAGAGATCGACAGCTTCCTTGGAGCTGCCGTCACAGACCTTGGTGCCGTTATCGATGACAATGCCGCGATTACAGTAGCGGATGACCGTATCGAGTGCATGCGTGACGAAGAGGATGGTGCGTCCCTGCTCCTGGAACTCCTGAAATTTCTTGAAGCATTTCATCTGAAAAGCCATATCGCCGACACTCAGGGCTTCATCGATAATCAAGATATCGGGCTCCACATTGATGGAGACAGAGAAAGCGAGTCGCGCAAACATTCC
>JAOZOG010000425.1 GCA_029933395.1 Sulfurovaceae bacterium
AATTTCACTCTCTATCTCCAGACTATCCCTTGCATCGATCAGTACCCGAATATCTCCTCCTCCGATATTTGTCGTCAAAGGAAGCATCGTGATGCCTTTGAATGCCACTCTTTCAATGTTTCTGTTGGCGATATCGTTCTGGATGATCAGAGCGGGTCTGATTTTCCCAAATTCACTGTTATACTTTTTGCCAAAGTTAACCAGATAGATTTCGCCCCGTCTCATTCCAGATCTTCCACTGCCTCTTCGATCTGGCTGAATTCATCATACGCATCTTCTCCCAGTGCCTTGGCATTGCGCATCAGATACATTTCGTCCTCTATCTTTTCGCGTACACGCTCATAAAGTTCATACGGCAAAACGACACTTTTAATGACATGTTTTTTCATATCTTCCACAAAGGTAATCTCCTCGGGACGTGTCACGTAGGAGGGTTTTTTGATGATATCGCTTGATGAAATAGTGATCATAAAAAAATCCTTAATTTTTATCTACTATTTTATAATACTATGATTATAAACTATTGTCAAGATAAAATCCCAAATCCCGAAATAGAATTTCCACCACCACCCAATCCATCAAAAACAAGCCCAGATTCCTCACCTCGCCACCGATCACTTGCCAGGATTTCAAAGTAAATCGAATGAGCTGGTCAATTCGAGCGGAGGAGGCGTCATTTCCTGTCGATTTTGCTGTTTTTTAAGCAGAGCTGTCTCTTTGAGAAGTAAAAAGTGAGCGCTTTACGGGAGAGTGATATGATTACTCCAAACTAATCTCATAACTCCTTTGCCGTATACGATCAAGTATCTCCACAAACTCCTCATTGACTTTGAGAATAAGCTGCCTGGCGTGTCAGATCACCTTACCGGCAATATTGTAAAGCTTGTAACGGATAGTCTGTATCGTATGCTTTTGCCAGCTTTGCTGCAATGTCTTTTTAAAGAGAACAAACAGATTGTATGCCAGTATGCCTATCTGGAAATAAAAGGCGTTGGAGATAAAGTCCGATGAGGGGAGATAGTCGATATGGAAACCGCCCTTGAGCTCTTTGATACGATTCTCACTGCTGTCTCCCCGTTTGCGGTAAAACTTCACTACCTCCTCTGCATCCATTTCGTCGGGATCGGCATTGGTGGCGACCACACTGTAGCGCTCGCTGGCCAATGCAAGCCTTTCCTCTTCGTCGAGTATTTCCCAGATACCGGGCAGCAGTGGCGTGACGGACTTCTTGACGACAATGAGTCTGAAGGCATATTTTCCCTCGTTCATCGTATGCCAGAACTCGGCTACCTCTTCTTTGAGGTGATGGTGTACTCCCTCTTTTTCATTCAGCGGTTCCCATTGTTTGATTTCATTGATACTTTCCAGCACGCGACTGTCGAGATGGGCACCGATGGTATAGGTGATGTTGTGCTCTTCGCAATAGTCGAACAGGGTATGCTGGTATGAAGCGGCATCAGCTCTGAGATAGGAGAGTACGCTTCTTTCGGGAAGCTGGGCAATGCAGCGTTTCACAAAGTCAAGGTTATGATCGGCTGGAGCGATATTGCCGGAACGAAACTCACTGTGGATGACATAGCCGTTATTGATATGACCAAGCATAGGACTGAAACCGGGAAACATTTTGTAGGTAGTTTCTGCTGTACTTTTGTAACTTTGCATTATTGTAGCATCGATATCAAGTACCAGGGGCTCTTTCATATCTTTGAGATAACGCTTCAGTAATTTACGGTTGATTCGCTCTGCACCGTAGACGCCTCTGAGTCCGTGACGTTTGAGCCATTTGCCTGTGGCATCGGCAGTGGGCACT
>JAOZOG010000106.1 GCA_029933395.1 Sulfurovaceae bacterium
GGCTAAAGCACTCGATTCCAAATTTTTGTTATGAAGATACCCCGTACCCTTGGGTTGGAGAGCTTCATTCATAAGGAATTAAGTGATGTCAAACATACAACTGCTGCCAGTGACACCCTATAGTGAAGTCAAAGAGAAGATCGGCAATGGTAAGCCCATGATCATCGCATTTGGAATGAGTCACTGTTACAGTTGCCATGCGATGTCGAAGGTCTTTGCGAAGGTTCTTGCGGAGCACCCCGACTATCAGATCTACTCTGTGGATGGACAGAGAGAGCGTATCGTTCTTCGTGATACCTACGGCCTCAGAGAGATGCCGGTACAGCTCTTTTTCGATGCGGAGGGCAATGAACTGTTTCGTCATACCGGAGCGTATAAAAAACCGGTGCTGGATATCATTTTGAAGAAATACGGATTTGAATAGCCTTTAACCAATATTATGCTAAAATCGCGGATATTTCAAGAGGGCATCAGCCCGTATAAAAGGCAAAAAGCAATGGCAAAAAGAGAGATAAAAAAAGCCGTATTGGCATACAGCGGGGGACTCGATACAAGTATTATCCTCAAGTGGCTGCAGGATGAGTACAACTGTGAAGTCGTCACATTCACGGCGGATCTGGGGCAGGGCGAAGAGGTGGAGCCTGCACGACAGAAGGCACTGGCACTGGGGATCAAGGAGGAGAATATCTTTATCCTTGATCTGAGAGAGGAGTTTGTCAAAGATTTCGTCTTCCCGATGTTTAGAGCCAATGCGATTTATGAGGGTGAGTATCTGCTGGGTACTTCCATCGCCCGGCCGCTGATCTCCAAGAAGCAGATCGAGATCGCCAGACAGACAGGGGCGGATGCCGTTTCCCACGGTGCGACGGGCAAGGGGAACGACCAGGTTCGTTTCGAGCTGGGTTACCTCAGCCTTGCGCCGGATATCGCTGTGATCGCCCCCTGGAGAGAGTGGGATCTCAACAGCCGTGAAAAGCTGCTCGCTTATGCCGAAGAGCATGGCATAGAGATCGACCGAAAAGGGAAGAAGTCTCCCTACTCGATGGACGCCAACCTTCTGCATATCTCTTATGAGGGACAGGTTCTCGAAGATCCGGGCGCGGAACCCGAAGAGGATATGTGGCTCTGGACAGTCAGCCCCGAGAATGCACCCGATCAGGCTGAGTACATCACGATCGGATACAAGTACGGAGATCCTGTTTCGATCAACGGCGAAGAGATGAGCCCCGCGACGATTCTGAAGACGCTCAACGACTATGGTAACAAGCACGGTATCGGCCGAATCGATATTGTCGAAAACCGCTATGTCGGTATGAAAGCGAGAGGCTGCTACGAGACACCGGGCGGTACGATCATGCTCAAGGCTCACCGTGCCATCGAGTCGATCACCCTCGACCGTGAAGAGGCGCATCTCAAAGACGAGATGATGCCCAAATATGCTTCACTGATCTACAACGGCTACTGGTGGTCTCCCGAGCGCGAAATGCTGCAGGCGGCGATCGACAGAACACAGGAGAATGTCCAGGGTGAAGTACGTCTCAAGCTCTATAAAGGCAACGTTACTGTCGTGGGTAGAACCTCTGATATCTCCCTCTACAGCGAAGAGCACTCCACCTTTGAAGAGGATGAGGTCTACAACCAGGCAGATGCAGAAGGCTTCATCCGACTCAATGCCCTGCGCTTCATCATCGAAGGCAAGAAACAACCCGAGCGTATCCAGACGCTTCTGGGCAATTTCGAAGAGACGGAAGTCTGCCGCATCGAAACCGGATCGATGACGATCTGTGAGCGTATCAAACGATTCTTTGGGTTTGGGAATACGCGGTCGTAAATTATTTAGGATAAATCATAGTCTGCAGAGCTATATTTTCTGTGTATAACTAATCGTGCGGCCCTATAGCATATAGGGAATCGGAAGGCTTTGCCTCCGCTGTTCGGGGCTGAAGCCTCCGACTCCGATTATTTCTCTGCTGTGACTTGATATTACTTGAGGATCTTCTCCATTTTCTCATAGACTTCTCGGGGTGAAAAGCGTGAAAATCGCTCCCGGTAGAAAAAGCTCGGCAGTACTTCAATAAGAACATAAAGCAGATACATCATCGGCAAAAAGGCATAGTACTCCCACTTGAAGCTCTGAAACGTGTAGCGTGCGGTGAACCATTCGACGGCACTTTCGACGCCGTTGTCCACCAGGAGCAGTTCGATCGAAAAGACAAGCCCCCATGTGATATAGCTGAGGAAGATCACCAACAGTGCCCCCTCTATCCCATACATCGCGATCACGGCAGCCAGGAAGAGTGCCATGTAGATGGCAAACGAGCTGAAACCCAGGATCGTGACAACAATCAGGACGCTGAAGATAAAGAGCAGACTTCCCAGAAGCATAAAGAGTTCGAGAAAGTTTTTCTGTTCAGTGAATGAGGGGCTGAAAAATGCGCCGATCAGCAGGATGCCAAAGATGGCGAAAATGATCAGAATGAGGTAGCGGTACTCTCTGAGCTGATTCATATCTGCCCGCCTCAGGCTTCGATTTCGTAGAGCTTGATGAGGCTTTTGAGGTCTGCATCCCGGCCCAGCCACTCCCGGTAGAGACGGCTCATCTCTTCGGATCCGCCGCGACTGAGGATATGCTGCTTGTATCCCTCTGCCATATCGGTATCGAAACCGCTCTCTTCATTCAGGCAGGCGAAGAAGGCATCGGCGCTGAGGACTTCGGCCCATTTGTAGCTGTAGTAGCCCGCCGCATAGCCGCCGCCGAAGATGTGCGCAAAACCGTGCTGAAATCTATTGTAGGGAGGTGGCTTGAGCAGAGAGGTTTTTTCTCTGATGCGGTCGAGCAGGGCCTGTACCTCTTCGCCCTGATAGAGTTCCTGGTGAAGACGGAAGTCGAAGAGGGCAAACTCCAGCTGCCGGAGCATCCCCATCGCTGCCTGGAAGTTTTTGCTCTCTTTGATCTTCTCGAGCAGGTGATCGGGGATCGGTTCCCCTGTTTCGTGATGAAATCCAAATCGCCTGAGGATCGCTTTTTCATAAGCGAAATTCTCCAGGAACTGAGAAGGAAACTCGACAACATCCCAGGCGACACCATTGATACCCGAAACGGAGCGCTCTTTGCATTTGCCAAAGAGGTGGTGAATCGCGTGGCCCATCTCGTGGAAGAGTGTCACGACATCATCGTGTCGCAGAAGACTGCGGTGGCTTTCGGACGAGGGGGAGAAGTTGCAGACGATGAAGGCGGTGGCAGAGTGTTCCTTGCCGCTGCTGTCGATAAAGTGTGTCTCCCAGTCGTTCATCCAGGCACCGCCGCGTTTGTCCTCTCTGGCTTCGAGATCGAAGTAGATGCGTCCGCTGAGTCGTTCACCCTCCGGCAGATCGGTATCATAGATATCATAGGCCTTGACCTTCTCATCCCAGACCGGCACTTCGACGGTCTCGAAACGAACGGAAAAGAGCTCCGAGACGATATCCAGCAGTCCGGCAAGCACCTTCTCCTGCAAAAAGTAGGGCTTGGTCATCGTATCGTCAAAATCGAAACGCTCCTTCTTGAGTTTTTCACTGTAGAAGGCGACATCGTAACTCTGCAGCTCTTCGAGTCCATCCAATGCTTTGGCGAATTGTCTCAGCTCTTCGAGCTCCTTCTTGCCCTGAGCGAGGGAGAGATCGGTCAGTGTCTCGAGGAAGCGGATCACTGCCGCTTCGCTGTCGGCATCCCTTGTTTCGAGGGCGTAGGCGGCATAGTTCTCGAAGCCGAGCATCTTTGCCTTCTCCTCTTTGAGTTTCAGGATCTCATCGATCACCTCCGCATTTTCCGGTGCACGTGTGCTGTAGGCTCTATAGATCTCCTCTCTGTGTGCGCGATTGGGCCCGTAGGTCATATAGGCGAGATAGCTGGGGATCTGCAGGGTAAAGCGATAGACCTGTTTTCCCTCTCTCTCGACAGTGGCGTGGGCCAGATCACTTTCGGGAATGCCCTCTACATCTTTGGGGTCTTCGATGATCAGTTCCCAGGCATTGGTGGCATCCAGAAGGTTTTGTGAAAAGCGGTTGCTCAGTTCACTCAGACTGAGAGAGATCTCTTCCAGGCGTTTTTTCTCCGCTTCGGGGAGTTTGGCGCCGGAGAGGATGAAATCACGGACTTCATGTTTGACGACCGTGGATGCTTCCGGGTCGGTTGCGCGGATTTTCTCGATCTTGGCAAAGAGGGCGCTGTTCTGGGCCATTTCACTGCTGAACTTCGAGAGCAGGGGGATCGAGGCTTCATAGGCTTTCTGGGTCGCCTCCGAATTTTTGACTGCATTGAGGTGAGAGAGTGGGGTGAAAAAGAGACTGAGCTCTTCATCGAGATCCTGCATCGGTTTGAGGACTGCTTCGTAGGAGTTCTCACTGCTTTGGGTGATCGTATCGATCGCTTTTCTCTGTCGGTCGAGCAGTGCTTCGAGTTTCTCCGGAAAGGAGTCGAGATCTTCTATATGGAATGACTGGAACATCGTTTGGGGTACCTTTGGCTATTTTTGGGTTGATTGTATCATAGTTTTTTTCAAAAAATTGGGTAAAATACCGCGATAAGCTTAAGATGAAGGATAATGAATGAAAGTATTATTGATCAAAGATGTAAAAACACTGGGAAAAACCGGAGAGATCAAAGAGGTCAAAGATGGATATGGGCAGAATTTTCTGATTGCCAAAGGGTTCGCGAAACTGGCGACTCCCGATGTCGTCGAGCAGTGGAAAGCGGAGCAGGAGCGTATCGCGCAGCAGCTCAAAGATGAACTGGAGCGATTCGAGCGAGAAAAGAAGCAGCTCGAGGATGCCGTGATCAAGATCGAGAAGCCGATCGCACCGGTGGGTATCAAAGGCTCCGTAGGCAATGCCGATATCTCCAAAGCGATCCAGGAGCAACTGGGAATCGATCTGGACAAGAAGCATATCAATCTCAAAAAAGCGATCAAATCCACAGGACTCCACGAAGTCGATGCCAAACTCGGCCACGGAATCCACGCCACACTCAAAGTACAGGTGGACGGAGTCTAGGATGTTTCACGCAACGACCATACTGGCCTACAAGGGCAGTGACAAAGCTGTCATCGGCGGTGATGGGCAGGTAACTTTCGGAGATACCGTACTCAAGAGCAATGCGACAAAGATCCGTACACTCCACCACGGTGAGATACTGGGTGGTTTTGCAGGCAGTACGGCGGACGCCTTCAACCTCTTCGAGATGTTCGAAGGAATTCTCAATGAAAAGAAAGGCGACCTCTTCCGTTCCGTGATCGAGTTCTCCAAAATCTGGCGTAAGGATAAGCACCTGCGTCAGCTCGAAGCGATGATGATCGTCCTCAACAAAGAGCATATCTTTATCCTCAGCGGTACCGGCGATGTCGTCGAGCCTCAGGATGGGATGATCGCTGCGATCGGAAGCGGCGGGAACTATGCGATCTCGGCTGCCCGTGCACTGGAGAAACACAGTGACCTCCCCGCGGAAGATCTGGTAAGAGAGTCTCTGGAGATTGCCGGCGACCTCTGTATCTATACCAACAAAAATATCAAAATTCTGGAACTGGACTAAAGGAGCCGCATGGAAAATTTAACGCCAAAAGAGATCGTATCCTATTTGGATCAGTATGTGATCGGGCAGGACGATGCCAAGCGGACCATTGCTGTGGCACTGCGAAACCGCTACAGACGGATGCAGCTTCCTCCCGAGATACAGGACGATGTCATCCCTAAAAATATCCTGATGATCGGAAGTACCGGTGTCGGAAAGACAGAGATCGCCAGACGTCTGGCCAATATGATGTCGGTCCCCTTCATCAAGATCGAAGCGAGTAAATATACCGAAGTAGGCTTCGTGGGTCGAGATGTCGAGTCGATGATCCGCGATTTGGCAGCCGTCTCTCTCAAACTGGTACGCGAGAGCGAAAACGAAAAAAATGCCGAGAAGATCGAAGCCTATATCGAAAACAAGATCATCGAAAAACTGCTTCCGCCACTGCCTGCAGGGGCCAGCGAGCAGAAGAAGATCGATTATGAAGCCTCTTTTGCCCGTATGCAGGCGAAGTTCGAAAAAGGCGATCTGGACCACTTGAAGATCAAGGTGGAGATGCCGCTGCCCGGCCTCGACTTCGAGGGGAGCGGCCTGCCGCCACAGATGGCCAATGTCCAGGAGTCTATCTCCAAGGTACTGGGCGGATTGAACAAAAAGGGCAAAGAGAAAGAGGTAACAGTCAAAGAGGCCAAGAGGATACTGGCCGAAGAGGCAAGTGCCGAGCTCCTCGATGACGAACAGCTCAAAGAGTTGGCCATCGAAAAGGTAGAGAAGGGTGGTATCATCTTTCTTGACGAGATAGACAAGATTGCCGTCGCTTCCAACAGCCAGAGCCGCCAGGACCCCAGCAAAGAGGGTGTACAGCGTGACCTGTTACCGATCGTAGAGGGAAGTACCGTCCATACCAAGCTGGGGATGATCAATACCGATCACATCCTCTTCATTGCCGCGGGCGCCTTCCACCTGAGTAAACCCAGCGACCTGATCCCCGAACTTCAGGGCCGTTTCCCTCTGAGGGTAGAGCTCGACTCTCTCACCGAAGAGGTACTCTACAGGATCCTGACCGAGCCCAAAAACTCACTGGTCAAACAGTATGAGGCATTGATGCAGGTCGAGGAGCTGAAGCTGGTTTTCGAAGAGGAGTCACTGAAAGAGGTGGCACACCTCTCTTCGCTTGCCAATGAGAAGGCGGAAGATATCGGTGCGAGAAGACTTCATACAGTAATGGAGAAGATCCTCGAAGAGATCAGCTTCTCGGCGGATGAGCACAAGGGCGAGAGCTATATCATCACCCGGGAGATGGTCAAAGAGAAGTTGGGCAAAGTGGTCGAGGACGAAGATACAACGCGGTATATCCTGTAAGGGAAAATCTGCGCATAAGATATTACATCTCGTTTGCAAACCTGTAGCGTGGGCATTCCTGCCCACGACATTCCACTTTACTTGGGTTGAATATTTGTAATCTCTCTGGAGTCGGAGGCTTTAGTCCTGCATTGTACAAGTAAAAAACTACATATAGGCGAGGCTGAAGCACTCGATTCCAAATTCTTGTTATGAAGATACCTCA
>JAOZOG010000426.1 GCA_029933395.1 Sulfurovaceae bacterium
CTCTCTTTTGGCATGATATAGGCATAGATGCGGTCATCGATAAAAAAATCGTTGTGCTGCAGAAATTTGCTCGTACGGCAAATATAGATGGCGCCGTTGATTCTGTAATATTTTGGAAGATCCTGGGAACGGATATATTTTGTTTCTTCCGGAATGAAATTTTTCAGACTCAGGTCTGTCGGAAGTGTATTGCACCATAAAGGAGAGTGGTCGACTTCGCATACGGAAATGACTGCATCCGCTTCTTTTTCGTTCAGCAGTTCTATGGCACGGTCTATGTCGTTATGGTTTCTCAATGGTGATGTGGGTTGCAGAAGTACGATAAACTCATATTTCCTTTGGTTGTGCCGTTGCAGAAAATCTATGGCATGCCGTACCACTTCGGAACTTCCGGCATGATCGTCCGCCAGCTCTTTAGGGCGTAGAAACGGGATTTCGGCACCATATTGTTTCGACAGATCGGCAATCGTTTCATCCTCTGTCGTAACAATGGTGTCGTCAATGTAGAGACTTCTTTTCGCGGCCTCTATCGTCCAGGCTATCAACGGTTTTTCCGCTAAGATTTGAATATTTTTTTTTGGAATCCTTTTGCTGCCTCCCCTGGCCGGGATGATGGCGAGAAATTTTTTTTCAGTCATGCTGCCTCTTCACGATTCTGTACCCTTCGATATAGAGTTCGTCTATATTTCAATCGATGAAATCCCGAATGGTATCTTCCGCCGTATGGACGATGGTTCTGCCGTGAAGGTTGAACGAGGTATTGATTACGACACCAAAGCCGGTAATCTCTTTGACTTTTTTGATCATGCGATAATAAGCCGGGTTGTCGAACTCTTCTACGAACTGGGGTCTTGCAGTGCCGTCGATATGTATGGCAGATGGGATTTTGTCGTGGAACTCCTCTTTGACTCTGAAAGCGATGGCCATATGTTTATGCTTGAAACTCTCTTTGAAAAGACGTTTCCGCTCCTCTTCGAGAATGGAGGGGCAGAAAGGCTGATATTCCGGCCGTTTTTTTACCTTCAGGTTAATTGTCTGTTTAATGTCGGGGTCGGTCGGGTTGGCGATGATGGATCGGTTTCCGAGAGCTCTGGGGCCGAACTCCATACGTCCGTGTACGATAGCGACGATCTTTTTCTTCGCCACAGAGATGCCCGCTTCGTTGTACCATTCATCTCCGATATATTGGACGGAGATTGTCTCCCGGAATATCTCGATGGCGTGTTCAATCTCCTTCTTTTCTATCCGGTTGCCGAAATATGGCATCTGAAGATCTCTGATCCAGGAGATGTCTTCACCCATATCCAGAGCTTTCAACAGGGCCGAACCCATGGCGACACCTTCGTCGCCCATGGGCGGCACTACAAAGATTTTTTTGAATCGTGTCCGTTCGTAAAGATTCAGGCTCATGATAATATTGGCGGATACTCCGCCGGAAAGGCATAGAGCTTCGATGTCAGGATATTGTTTTGCCAGGGTATCGATGTATTCGACTACAATGTCTTCGAGCAGGGCCTGAATGGTTGCTGCGAAATTTTCTTTTCCGATCCGTTCGATTTGCGACTGCAGAAAGGAGAGGTCGAAATAGGAAGAAAGAGCATTTGCATCGTACTGTATGCCCTCTTCCGTTGGCTGAATACAACGATGCATATGTTCATAAAGCGTTTCATCTTTTTTTCCAAAAGCGGCCAAAGCTTCCACTTTCCCTTCGTCGCTGTATCGCCGCAATCCGAGAGCCTGGGTGAATCTGCTGTAAAGGTACCCCAGCGAAGCGATGCCTCCCGAGACCGGATGATCGGTTTTTGA
>JAOZOG010000427.1 GCA_029933395.1 Sulfurovaceae bacterium
AGACTTCTCGAAAGAGGTTATCAACCGCTACAGCGAACCGGCACTGGCCTTCTGGCTGCTGCTCAATTTCCACCGCCGCCATCACCTGAACCGAAACGATCTCATGATCCCGGAGCCGGCGGCACACGAAGATGAAAAAGCCTACTTCATCCGTCTGCTCGAAGCATCGGGATCGGAAGAAGACCGGGACATCGCGGAGTATCTGCGGTGCCAGGAAGCATTTCCCTTCAGGGAAGCGATCATCTTTCTCGAAAGAGCCTGTTTCGCCGTTTCGAAAGCGGAATAAAGCGCAGATATCGGCAAGATTTCTTGAAACTCTTTCATTTTGTGTGCCGATTGCGCGAAATAGGGATATAGAGGGTGATTTTTTATTTTCATAAAAGCGATGTTTTGAAATAATAACATAATTCGTTTTGTAAAAAACGAAAATCCAATCAAGGGGATGCCGATGTCCGCAGAGATCAAAGATGCGACAGAGGAAACAGCCGCAGTCGATGCGCAGAAACGCGCGTTTTTGAAAAAGTTCGGGCGCTACGCCGCCGCCGGGGCCGGAATGGCGACGCTGATGTCACCCACTCTCTCTTCCGCCAACAACTACGAACGAGGTCGATTGATTTTCCATAGTTATTACGAAGATGGGAAACTAAAAGTGGAGGGCGGATTCAATAACGACGAAAACAGTGCCGGTGGTTCTTTTTCCACACAGTACAGTAATCCGTCTTGGTTGAGTGGGGGGATCGGTGAAAATAGAATTCCGGAAAGAAAAATAATTCGTTGGTTTGGAAATTGGAATATCAAAGAGAATGGGGATTTTTCTGGATACGGAACAGTACATAAATATTATAGAACAAATAGCCCTGTTGGTGAATGGACGGCCCAAGGGCATGGTTATGCGGGCCGATATACCATTGTCTGGAACGATTGATCCAATCCATGACAGAAAAAAATTAATGCGTGAAAGGGGATGCCTATGTCAGCGGAAATGAAAGATGCGACAGAGGAAAAAGCCGTAGTCGATGCGCAGAAACGTGCGTTTTTGAAAAAGTTCGGGCACTATGCCGTCGCCGGGGCCGGGATGGCGACGCTGATGTCGCCCACGCTCTCTTCTGCAAACAATTATGTGAGAGGGAGTGTGATCGTTACAAAATATCCAACAAGTGGGGGTACCAGAGTAGGTGGTACCTATCTGAGTGATTCGGAATCCGAAGCTGGAAAGTTTGATGGTTATGCTCATTCCTCCGGTCGAGTGAACGATTGGACCTATCCCGACCGCATGAAAAGGTGGACCGGCCGGTGGACATTTAGTGAAAACGGCGACTTTTCCGGTTCTGGGGATCTGTTTCATCAGGATCACAACACCTATACGAAAATAGGAGAGTGGAGTGCCACAGGTCACAACACCCTCGGCCACTACATCATCAACTGGACCAACTGAGTCCTTTTCTCTACCGCTTTTTCGAAATTCCGGGGGCCTGGAGCTGCCCGGATGGTTGGAAACCTCCATTTTCTTCATCATTGACTTACATTAAACTCTTTGCTTATTTCTCCGGCACGGTCATATTTTCGAACCATTCGTCGCGGAGCATGGGCGGGTTGTCGGTTTCCGTGCCCGCGAAACAGCCCGCGTTCGCCTCGGATCGGGATCTTCGGCAGTATCTGCTTCCTATCGGCACTTCTTACCGCCTGCCCGACTTGGGGTCTTCGATCGGGATTTTGCCGCGATTGTCGGCTATGGCGGTCGAAAAAAACTCATTTTGCCTCCTCATCACATTTTTTCCTCACCATTTCCCTCCATGGCGATTT
>JAOZOG010000008.1 GCA_029933395.1 Sulfurovaceae bacterium
ATGATCCCTTCGCGAACATCGGCAGCGTTTGGCAGACCCAAATGCTCTTTGGGAGTCACATAGCAGAGCATACTCGCACCGTGCCATCCACCGACTGCTGCACCGATCGCTGAGGAGATGTGGTCGTATCCCGCCGCAATATCTGTCACCAACGGCCCCAGGATATAGAAAGGGGCTTCGTGGCAGTATTCACGCTCCAGCTTCATATTGCGCTCGACCTGATTGAGCGGCACATGGCCGGGACCCTCGATCATCACCTGTACATCTTTCTCCCAGGCTCGCAGTGTCAATTCACCCAGTACCTTCAATTCTGAAAGCTGTGCATCGTCACTCGCATCATAGAGGCATCCCGGCCTGAGGCTGTCACCCAGAGAGAGTGCCACATCATATTTGCGGCAGATATCCAGGATCTGGTCATAGGCATCATAGAAAGGGTTCTCTTTATGGTAGTGCATCATCCAGGCTGCCATCAATGATCCCCCACGCGAAACGATTCCCATTTTTCGCTTGGCGACATGCGGCATAAAGCGCAGAAGGAAACCGGCGTGAATCGTGAAGTAGCTCACTCCCTGCTCCGCCTGCTTCTGCAGGACCTCCAGCATCGAATCGATGGTCAAGTCTTCGATTTTGTCATTGCAGTCATGCAGGATCTGATACATCGGTACGGTTCCGATCGGCACTGTCGAATGCGCGATCACCGCTTCTCGGATCTTGTCCAGATCACCACCTGTACTGAGATCCATAATCGTATCTGCACCATATTTGAGGCAGACATCGACTTTTTCGATCTCGCCCTGTACATCCGATGCCAATGCGGATGAACCGATATTGGCATTGATCTTGCAGGTCGACACCATACCGATCGCCATCGGTACCTGATGCTGATGGTTGACGTTGGCCGGGATGATACATCGTCCTCTGGCAATCTCCGATCTGAGCAGCTCGGGATCGATCTTTTCGACCTTCGCCACATACTCCATCTCTTCTGTCACGATGCCCTGTTTGGCATAGTACATCTGAGTTCTTACTTCGTCATTTTTTCGCTTTTCAAGCCATTGAGTTCTCATTTGTCTATCCTTCGTCTTGGAGTTATACCAACTGAATCTTAAATTAGTATGAAATCAGAGTAAATATATCCTACTTGATGAAAAAAGCAAAATTATTTCCCTACTTTTACCTGCAAGATTATCTCAAGTTTTAATGTGTATACTTTCGTTACATGTTCAGGGGATCGACCCCTTTGATAAGGAGACTTTTCGTTGTCTGATCTTACATTGATACTTCTGGGGGCAGGCAAGGCGACACGCTTTGGGCTGGAACCCAAAAAACAGTGGCTTTACAGCGCTGACAAGCCACTCTGGCTGCAGGTGGCCGATCATTTCTCCTCTCTTTATCACTTTCATAAAGTTATCGTAGTCTCTTCCGCCAAAGAGATCAAACTGATGCAAAATTTTGCGGACTATCATTATGTAGAGGGCGGTAACAGCAGACAGGCCTCTCTCTCCAATGCGCTTCAGAAAGTGACGACTCCCTTTGTGCTCGTCAGTGATATCGCTCGCTGCTGCCTCGATGAGGCGATGATCGGGCGCGTCCTGGATGCCAGGGAAAAGGCGGATTGTGTCGTACCGGTCCTGCCTGTCATCGATACCCTTTATATCGGACACAAACCCATAGACCGAAGCAGTGCCACACGTATCCAGACACCTCAGCTCAGCCGAACCGAGCTGCTGAGACAGGCACTTCTCTCAGATCATGAGTATACGGACGAAAGCAGCGCCATCACTGCAAACGGCGGGAGCGTCTTCTTCGTAGAAGGCTCGGAGAGTGCACACAAGTTGACTACGATCGATGATCTGGACAAACTGCCCTGCCTCAAGAAGCCTGTATCGAGAACCCTCACAGGCTTTGGTATCGATATCCATCCCTTCGAAGAGGGGAAGAAGATGATGTTGTGCGGTATCGAAATCGATGTACCTTATGGATTCAAGGCCCACAGCGACGGAGATGTCGCCATCCATGCTCTCATCGATGCCCTCCTGGGTGCGGCAGGCTTCGGAGATATCGGCGAATTTTATCCCGATACAGACAAACAGTATGCCGGAGCCGACTCAGGAGAACTTCTCGCAGAGACGGTGCGTACAGTTCGAGACTGCGGCCTGTCGATCGGAAACGTAGATTTGACGATCATTGCACAGGTGCCGAAACTGCTTCCCTACAAAGAGAAAATGCGGCACAAAATTGCGGAGCTTCTGGGTATCCGGAGCAATTTTGTCAATATCAAAGCGACAACGGCAGAGAAGCTCGGCTTTCTCGGCAGAGAAGAAGGGGTTGCCGTAGAGGCTGTCGCGAATCTAACCTATTTTGACTGGACACAGAAACAATGAAGATAATTATCATAGAAAATGAACTCTATCTGGCACAGAGCATCTCTGCCAAACTGCTCGAAGGCGGGTATGACACCGAAATATTCAGCTCCATCAAAGAGGCAATGCAGAGTGATGGAGATGTCTATCTTCTCTCGACGACACTTCCCGGCCAGAGCTGCGGACCACTGATCTCCCGATTCAAAGAGAAGATCATCATCCTGATGGTCAGTTATATCAATAATGATACCGTCAGCATTCCGCTCCAGCAAGGGGCCAAAGACTATATCGTCAAACCCTTTATGATCGAGGAGCTGCAGCGGAAGATAGAGCACTACAGAAAGTATCAGGAGCTCAAACAGCAAAACCGCTTCTATGCAGACTACACACAAAGCCTGCTCAAAGATATCGCGGTCAATATCAATGTCGAAAAGATCAACACCCCGATCGTCATCCTGACCAACTATCCGAGACTGGTAGACAAAGTCGTCTTCTCCTATGTCGATATCCACCGCAAACCACTCAGTTTTATCCCGCTCGCCGAAAAAAACTGGAAGGCGAAGATCATCTCCTCTCCGCCGGACTCTTTCCTCTACCTTTCCGAGCTGCAGCTGCTCAAAAAACTCGAAAGAGAGCAGCTTTTTGAACTGATCGCCGGACATGACTTCATCCTCTCGACCACCTCCGACTTCGAGACCCCTTTTGAGATGATCGAGCTGAGGACCGAGAGTAAACTCTATGACCAAAACGAGATTTTGACGATCGATGATTATGTCAAATTTATCGTCAATAATTTCCAGTACAAATTCCCCGATACGGAACTCTCGAAAAAACTGGGAATCTCCAGAAAAAGCCTCTGGGAAAAAAGGAAAAAATATGGCATCTTCAAGAAAAAATAGAGCACTTTATATCGACGAAGAGGCCCTCTCCACATTGGCCCTCGTCAAAGCCGGTCTGATCTCCCCCGTCGAAACACTGATGGACGAGAAGACAGCCAGAGAGGTCGACAGCACGAAACTTTACAAAGGATTCCCCTACCCTTTCGCTTTCATCCTCGCACCCAAAGGCAAGATCAATCGCGATATCCTGCGCTCAGCTGTGAAAGGAGAAGTGCTCGATCTCGTCAATAACAATAAAAAGGTAGGAGAAATCACTGTAGACGAAACATTCCCGATCGACCCCAAGGAACGGCTGCAGAATATCTACGGTACCAGCGACCCCTCCCATCCCGGTGTCAAAAACACGATGGCTCGACTGGGCGATATCGCCGTCAGCGGAGCGTACCACGTCCACTATCCGCTCATCGCCGATAATATCAAGCGGATCAAAAATATGATCAACCGTACCGGAGCCAGAAAGATCTCCGCTATTATGCTCGCTGCCAACCCCTTCAACCGGGCCCATGAACGTATGATACGCCAGGCACTCAATACGGCGGACCTGATGGTGATTTTTCTCCGGAAGCCTTTTACTTCTCAGGGTTTGCGCTATGATATCCGGCACAATGCACTGATCCGGTTTGTCGATTACTTCCTGCCTAGAAACAAAGTTATCATCATACCTTTTGAAAATACCTATATCTTCGCCGGCTACAATGAGTTGATACTCGATGCTCTCCTGGCCAAAAACTACGGCTGCAACGAACTGGTCGTGGGCAAAAACCACGCCGGACTGGGACTCTACTACGATAAGAATCGTCTCAACACGATCTTCGACAGCTTCAAAGATATCGATATTACGATCACAACCGTCGACGAGTATGTCTACTGTGATACCTGCAAAACCCTCGTCAGTACCCAGACCTGCCCGCATGGTGAGCATCATCACACCCACTATCACTCCAATGCGATTATGAATTTGATACAGAGCGGCATCATACCGCCCTCCATTCTGGTGCGCAAAGAGGTCTCCGCCAGCATCCTGGCGGCACTCTTCCCGGACCGCTTTAAAAACCTTCAGGAGATGCATCACTCCATTATGCCCGGCTCGGGACTGCTCGAACAGCAGAGCGAAGAGCAGTTCTATATCAAGCTGGCCGAGCTCTACCAAACCACATCACTGACCTAGGGGAGCTGCGAATGACGATACAAAAACTCTTTTTGACCTTTTTGGGTGCCGGACTCAGCCCTATCTATCCGAAACTTGCCGGAACCGTTGCCGCTTTGCTGGTGGGAGTTGTACTGCTGAATGCGCTTGGACCGGAGACACTCTTCACAGCGACGCTGGCCGTCGCACTGATCGGAATCTTCGAGATCAATAAAGTGATACGCCCTTCGGAAGATTCGGACTCTTCAGGACAAATAGATGATACAGTCGTCATCGATAAGGCAGCAGGTATGTGGCTCTCCCTGCTGATACCATATACGACGGCACTTTCTCTCTCCTGGCCCTATGCGCAGGAGCTCACTGTTTTATTCAGCTTTGTCTCTTTTTATCTCTTTGACAGTTGGAGACCCTCTACGATTGGCTGGATCGCCCATCATGTCAAGGGTGGACTGGGAGTAATGGGAAGCAGTGTGTTGGCAGGATTTGCCGGTGGCTTTTTGACTATCGTGATATTGATGGGGATAGAGAGGCTCTTTTAGGGATTTTTCTCCTCCTCTTTTTGCTCTGCAGCCTCCTGCAGGTAGCGATAGATCGCTTCGACCTCTTTTATTGTCAAATAGTATTTGGGCATCACAGGATGATTTCTTGCGACCACTGCCTCGATCTGAGGCAGTGTACTCTCACGAATGTCGACACCCCGGATCGTAATGGTTTCATTATCCTCATTACTGTATGATACGATCTCTTTGCCTTCCCCATACTCTCCATGACATGCGGCACAGCTGATTCCTCTGGGATTTTGATACAGCATCTGTCCATACTCGAAATCAGAGATAAAATCCTCACCCGCACCCAAAAGAAAAGGAATCAAATAGATTAATTTTTTCACACAGACTCCATCATCGCTCTATGAGCTCTCCTAAATTTATTTCGATATAATACCCAAAAATTTACAAAAGGCTGATCCAGCTGAAAGCGAAAACAATGCAACTGATCGATGGAAAGTCTCTCGCAAATAAAATTCAGGAAAATATCGCCAAAGAGGTCGAAGTACTCAAACTTGAGAAAAATATCGTCCCGGGACTGGCAGTGATTCTGATCGGGGATGACCCGGCAAGCCATGCCTATGTCAAGATGAAGGCCAAAGCGTGTGAAAGAGTCGGTTTTTACTCTATCACACACAATATGCCCGATACCATCAGCCAGGAAGAGATCATCGCCACGATCAAAATGATGAATGACAATCCCCGCATCGACGGGATTCTCGTCCAACTGCCGCTTCCCGAACATATCGACACGGACAGAATACTCGAAGTGATCGATCCCCAAAAAGATGTAGATGGCTTCCACCCTTACAATGTCGGTCGCCTCGTGACCGGACTGGATGGATTCGTCGCCTGTACACCGCTTGGCGTGATGAAGATGTTTGAAGCCTACGATATCGCGCTCGAAGGAAAAGATGTCTGCGTCGTTGGCGCCAGCAATATTGTCGGCAAACCGATGGCAAGCCTCCTTCTCAATGCCAATGCAACCGTCACGGTCACCCATATCTATACCAAAGATCTCAAAGCACACACCCTCGCAGCCGATATCGTCGTCGTAGGTGTTGGCGTACCCGGCTTGATCAAAGCCGATATGATCCGGGAGGGTACCGTCGTCATCGATATCGGCATCAACCGGATCGAAGACGGCTCTCTTGTCGGAGATGTCGACTTTCCCGAAGTCAGCAAGAAATGCAGCTACATCACGCCGGTACCCGGTGGTGTCGGTCCCATGACGATCGCAATGCTGCTGGAAAATACCCTCAAATCTGCAAAAAAGAGAGAATTATGAAAAAATTCGCCAAAAAAGCGATCCACTTTTCCGGCACCTGGACCGGCACGATCATCATCGTCCTGTTCCTTATCTTCTTCGTTGCGCAGTCTTTCGTCATCCCCAGCGGATCGATGAAGCGCACCCTGCTGATCGGCGATTTTCTCTTCGCGACCAAATACAGCTACGGCATCCCTGTCCCCCATCTCCCCTGGCTTGAAGTGCCCGTACTTCCAGACTTTTTCGGCAACGGCCACCTGATCGAAGGAGCAAAACCCAAGAGAGAAGATATCGTCATTTTCCGCTACCCCAAAAACCATAAAGTCCACTATGTCAAGCGCTGTGTCGCTGTCGGGGGCGATGAGCTGATCTACCACGACAAAGCGTTGCTGATTCACTTCAAGGAAGGAGACAAATACATCAAAGCGAACTACCCCGAAGCCAAGATCGTCTCGCTGCGCGAAAAGCTCTGGGTCATCAACCCCTATATGGATAAGTATCCGGGAATCCAGTATCTTCCTGAAGGCCAGAGCAATATCTTCGAATCCCTGCTGAAGTACTATGCTTACGACAAAGAGGTCGATATGACTCCGATCTATATAGAGGAGCTTAATGCGCCGGAATATACCGTCAACGACCGTCCCGTCAACGCCCTCTACAAAAAGGTAGAGGCTGACCACTTCTATATGATCGGGGACAATCGCGACAACTCAAACGACAGTCGATTCTGGGGCTCTGTCCCCTACAAGCTGATCGTAGGCAAACCATGGCTGATCTACTTCAGCCTGGAGAGCCGAAGCTACGAAAAGATGCTCAAGGGTGATGACAAGTTCGGATCGGGACAAAACCACGAAGGCTTGAGAAGAGTCTGCGGAAACATCGCCATCGACTCCAAAGAGTGTGAAGCGCTCTGGAACAAAGAGCGGTATAAAGTCAGATGGGGCCGTATCGGCCGCCGTATCTCTTCGATCGAGCTCGAAGAGCCGATCCAATAGGCGGACAGGAATAAAATGAGCGAAGTGGAAATCATTAAAATCCTCTCGATGATCCTGGCTTTGGCCGTCGCGATCATCGGGCATGAGATTATGCATGGCTGGGTCGCTTACAAATATGGGGACCCTACAGCCAAAAGTCTGGGCCGACTGAGCATTAACCCGCTCATTCATATCGATCCCGTCGGGACCATTCTCGTCCCGGCAGTGCTCTTTTTCAGCGGAGCACCCTTTATCTTCGGCTGGGCCAAGCCAGTCCCTATCAATATCGGCACAGTTATACGAAACGGCGGCACCAATGCAGCTGTTGCCGTCGCTCTGGCCGGTATCACCTACAACTTCATTTTGGCAGCGATCTGTGCAGCGATTTTTCCACTCTTTTCACAACCCGGCTCACTCTTCACTGCCTTCATCGCCTTTTTCCTCTATCAGAGTGTCGTCATCAATGTCCTGCTGGGCATCTTCAACCTCTGGCCGATACCACCTCTCGATGGCGCCAATGCCGTTCGCTATCTGGCAGAGGGATGGAGCCTCAAAGGCTTTACCGCTTTTTACGACAAGGTCGCGCCCTACGGTATGCTGATACTGATGGCGGTGCTTTTCACCCCACTCTCCAGCTATCTCTTCCAACCGGTAGGCTGGATCATCAAATGGCTGCTCATCTAAACAAAAGGATCAAAATGAAATTCTATATCGCGACGGATCACGCCGGCTACGCCGTCAAAGCCTATGTCAAAGAGTATATCCGTTCACTCGGCCACGAGATCATAGATCTGGGTCCAGACTCGGCAGACAGGGTCGACTATCCAGACTACGCTCACAAATGTGCCAAAGCCGTCATTGCCGACAAGGGAAGCTTCGGAATCGTCATCTGCGGTACCGGTATCGGTATCTCCATCGCTGCCAACAAAGTCGAGGGAATCCGTGCTGCACTCTGCCATGATGCCTATACAGCCGAAATGTCCAGAGCACACAATGACGCCAATATCCTTGCCTTTGGTGAGCGGGTCGTCGGCAAAGGTGTCATCACCAGCATCATCGACGCCTTCTGTGCCACCCAATTCGAAGGCGGACGCCATGCGGGCCGCGTCACCAAGATCGAAGAGGGGTGCAGTTTTGGTGCCGACCTGGGCTAAATTCTCAGCCAAAACCTGGATACAGAAGCCTGGAATCTGGAATCCTGGAAAAAATCAATCTATCAGAGGTAAGAAATGAGCACACTGAATCAAAATGAGAAAGAGATCATTCTCGAAAGCATCCGTAATATTCCCGACTTTCCAAAGCCGGGCATTATCTTCAAAGATATCTCCACACTCCTAAATAACCCCAAAGCATTCAAGCTTCTGATGGATCATCTCGAGGAGCGGTATCGTAGTTACAATCTCGATTATATCGCAGGTATCGATGCAAGAGGGTTTATTTTTGGTTCGATACTGGCCGACAGGTTGGGAATCGGCTTCGTTCCCGTACGCAAAAAAGGCAAACTCCCCTATACAACAGTTGCCGAAAAGTATTCACTCGAATATGGTTTCGATGAAGTCGAGATCCACATCGATGCGTTTGGAGAGAATGGCTGTTGCACCACAGGCGAAAAATCCAAAGTCCTCCTCATCGACGACCTCATCGCGACCGGCGGTACTGCCAAAGCAGCGGAGAGCCTCATCGACAAAGTCGGTGCCGATTGCGTTGAATGCTGCTTTATTCTCGAGCTGGCATTTCTAAAGGGACGTGAAGGGTTCAAAAGTGATGTCTATTCGGTATTGACCATATAGGCATCATACTACCTCATTCTACTTTTTTTATTATCATCGCCCCAAAGAATATACCCAATCCGCTTCCGGCGGTATTGGATTTTATCGTTAAAAAAGATATAATACATTTTGAAAAAAGACTTGACTCTTCAACACCAAATTTCCCAAAGCATTTAAGGAAAGATATTGAAAAAATATACTGTAGACGATCTCATTATTGAAGTCCCCGAAAAAGAGAACAAAAAAGGGAACCCCAAGCCAAAAGGAAAATTTCTCACCGGCATTATTATCGTGCTTGCCTTGATCACTATCGCACTCCTGATGAAAGATTCGAACAGTTCACCTGCTGACGACAATGCCAGTCAGGTCTCGAAAGAAAAGATAGAAGTCGCGCTCGATGAATCGTCACTGGCTGCAAAAGCGAAGAAAGAGATTGTAAAAAATGATGACGAGATAGGAGGCGACACCAGGGCGCTGCTTGACCAGATCGTCCCCCTGGAAGAAGATAATGAGAAAAAAAGCAGTGATTTAACACTCGCAAGCAATGATGCAGAAAGCCTGCTTCCCGCAGCAAAGGAGCCACTCACCTCCGACAACAACAAAGAGCTGCTCGATGTCTCTATAGGCAACGACCTTTTGACTCAGGAAAGTAAAAAAGAGGTAGTCAGCGGTGAGACCGCTGCTGTAGAGACCAAAGAGCCCCTGAAAACAAAAGAGAAAGCAACTCAGGCGACCGAAGAAGAAAAGCCTGCCGATACAGGCGTGAGCGAAGGAATCAAGGAGGCACTCGAAACTCCGGCAAGTGAAACGCCTCTACCCGAAGCGAACAAAAAGGATACCGTTGCCCAAAGTGAAGCTGCAGCCTCCAAAACCCAGGAAGCAGCAGAGCAAACCGCGCCTGCAACAGAGGAACCGGAAAAAATCTCCGATATCCTGCCGACTCTCAGCAGCCCGGAAGTGCCGGCCGCCAAAGTCGAAAGTGCACCAGAACCTGAAAAACCTGTAGAAAAAACTGAAACGAAACCGGAACCGGAACAAAAAGAGAGTGTCACGCCTCCAAGCAGTGATTTGTCTACCTACTATATCCAGGTCGGTGTTTTCAATATGGAACCGACAGAGAAGTTCCTCTCAAAACTGAAAAATGCCGGGCTTAGCTACGTCGTGCTCAAAAGTGGCAAAACCAGACGCGTGAGAGTAGGCCCCTATCGTTCACTCGATCGTGCCAACCAGGCGATAACCCAGATCGATAGATCCACCGGCATCAAAGGATTTGCAGTCAAGACGGGTACTCCCAAAAAGTCCGAAATAGAAACAGCAAGCAAGAGCAAACCGGCTGCAGAACAGACACAGTCAAAACCCAAAGAGAAAGAGAAGAAAACCAAAACGAAAAAAGAGAAGCCTAAAACAACTGCTGAAAAAAAGCCGGGCAACAAAACAACATCGGAAAGCAAACCCAAAGAGAAGACCACTGCCGCACCGAAGAAAAAACCCGTTCAGCGGAAAGCAAAACCTACACGTGTCGACCCACTCAACCTCTTTACGCAGAAAAACCAATACCGGTACTATGTCCACATCGGTACATTCAGGGGCAATCCGCCGGCGAGTTTCCTGAAAAAATTGAGAAGAGCCGGAGTCTCTTATTCGATTAGCAAAAGCAAGGGCAGAAGAAGCGTCCTTGTGGGGCCATACCGCTCATACCAGAGTGCCAAGAGTGCTGTCGGCAATATCGGCAGAAAGGCAGGAATCAAGGGACAGGTGGTCAAGGCAAAACGATAGCGGGAAAGAGACATAAGATACTCTACTTCAAACTATTTTATGTTACTATTCCCAAATACTTATACAATGGAGAAGAATAATGGATATTACTAAAATTGGTGCAGGGGAAAACCCGGACGCCGTCAAAGCGATCATCGAGGTACCACTCAATTCTAATGTTAAATTTGAACTGGATAAAGAGTCCGGTGCTGTCTTTGTAGACAGAGTACTCTACTCTGCCGTCCACTACCCTGCCAACTATGGATTTGTGGCAGACACACTCTCTGACGATGGAGATCCAGCGGATATTCTCGTACTGTGTGACTATGTACTTCCTCCAGGTTCCGTGATCAAGTGCCGACTGGTAGGTGTATTGATGACAGAAGATGAGAGCGGTGGAGACGAGAAGCTTCTGGCCGTCCCTACAGAGAAGATCGATCCTACCTACAAAGGTATCCAGGACCTCGATGATGTACCCGAGCATACACTCAACCGTATCAAAAACTTCTTCGAAACCTACAAAATGCTTGAGCCGAACAAGTGGGTCAAAGTTTCCGGCTTCAAAGACAAAGCCGCTGCCACAGCAATCCTCGACAAAGCAATCAAAAACTACAAAGCGTAGCCTTTCTATATCCCGTCTCCACCCAGGGGGTGCAGGCGCATTTCACTTTCTCGTTTCCCGAATATCGCTTTTTCAGATTCTGCCTCATAAACTTGCGGACGAATACAATTCCACAATGTTAAAAAAAGTATGGGCTAGTAGTACATCTCTTTCTCTCTGAGTATCAGATAGTTACTGATACCATCTACAATCCCCTTGGCGATGCGGTTCTGATAGTCTGCAGTAAAGAGTCTGCGCCGTTCTATCGGGTTGGTGATATAGCCTACCTCCACCAGAATCGACGGCATCTGGGCTCCTACAAGTACCCAGAATGGGGCCGGCTTGACACCACCGTCTTTGACGTTTCTATACTTTTGTCTAACATGACGCAAAATCCTGGTCTGCACATCGATTGCCAGCTTGTGTGAGAGCTCTATCTTCGGGCCGGAGAGTACCGCCCTGAGGATGACATCGTTGCTGAGATAGTCGTTTTTGTCCAGGACGACACTGTTCTCTATTGCCGCGATGCGCATCGCTTTGGCACTGCGTGTCGTTTGCAGGAAGTAGGTTTCGACACCATAGACTTTGCCAAAGCGCCTCTTGTTCGCAATCGCATTGGCATGGATAGAGACGAAGATATCCGCTTTTTTCTCATTGGCGTAATGTGTACGCCTCTTGAGTTTGACAAAACGATCGGTCGAACGTGTCATTTTGACTTTGAAGTGCCTCTTTTTCAAATATTTTGCCGTTCGCTTGGCGATCTGAAGGACCAGATCCTTTTCATAACGTCCACCACCGATAGCACCACTGTCATGGCCTCCATGGCCGGCATCGATCACGATCGTATAGCTGCGCCTTGGACCAGAAGGGGCACGGGAAAACAGGGAAGAGAAAACCGAAGCCTTCTCCTCTTCGACAGCTACCGGCTTGGGCTTGGGTTTTCTTTTTGCAATTTTCTTTTTTTTCTCCACTTTTTTGGCAGGCGGTTTTGTTACTTTTTTCGACGATGTGCGGTGCACAGGCTTTGCATCCCGCTTTGCGTATTTCTTCGCTTTTGCCGCTTGTTTGCTGCCACCACTCTTTGGAAGCGGAATCCGGTAAGAGGTCCGCGTCGCCATCGGCTGATACCCTCTGCACTTGTAGCTGTTTTTCGTCTCTACAACGATCCGGATCGTATCTCCCCGTTGCGCAATACGGAAAGATTTAACTCCCGGTGCCTGAAGAGAAGAGAGATTTTTTTTATTTTTCAGCCGGGCATTTTTGATATCGATCACCTGCCTGGGCGGATTGCTCAGTGTCATTTGGTGGATATTGTCACTATTGATCCAGGAAGAAAAAGTCAAACGCAGTTCGTGGTTTTTTACCCCGATCTTCTTGAGTGTATTGGGCGCCGAGAAGAGTGCTGTACTCAGTGCCGCCCAGAGGAGCCATACAAAAAACTGCCTCACAATGATTTATGCTTCACCGTTTATCAATTTTTGCAAAAGTTCTTTGACTGTGATAATCTCATTGAGCCGATAGCCATTGGCGCCGGTAAAGAAGAGTCCCGATTCCACTTTCCCGTCATAGGCATCACTCAATCTATCAGCAATGCAGTAGCCGACGACCTTTGCCTCTTCACCCCTGTGGCAGGGGGTAACGCAGTTGGAGATACAGGCAATTTTGGGTGCCGTATGCTCCGCGATCATCTCCTGAAGATGGGTTTTGACACCGCGCGCAGGATATCCGACCGGAGACTTGAGGAGTTCGATATCCTCTTCTTTGGCATCAAGAATCACTTTTTTGAAATTCTCATGGGCATCACACTCAACCGTACCGATAAAGCGGGTCCCCATCTGCACGCCGGCAGCACCCAGATCCATCATTCTGACGATATCATCGTGATCCCAGATTCCCCCTGCCGCAATCACAGGAATATCTCCCCAGTTTTTCGCCTCTTCGACAACCGGAGGCAGAATCTTTTCGAGTTGATTTTCAGGCAGGAAACATTCGTCATATTTGAAACCCTGATGCCCACCACTCAATGGCCCTTCGACAACTACGGCATCAGGCAGTCTGTTGTGTGTCTTTTTCCATCGGCGACAGAGAATCTTCAGTGCTTTGGCCGTCGAAACGATCGGAATGAGTGCGACATCCGGGTAGTCTTTGGCTGCTTCCGGCATCGTCAGAGGCAGACCCGCGCCGGTGATGATCATATCGGCGCCTGCTTCACAGGCATCCTTGACGATCCGGTTGTAGTCACTGGAAGCATAAAGCACATTACAGGCAAGCGGTTTGTCGCCGCAGATTTTTCTTGCATTTTCAAAAATGATATGCAGCACCTTGCCGGAGTAGAAGTTCTCAGCCTCGTAGGGCCGTCCGTCTCCCACAACCTTCTCTGTAAATTCCCGGTTGTGATAGACGCCTGTACCGACAGAGCTGATCACTCCCAGTGCCCCTTCTGAACTCACTGTACCTGCCAACTGGTCCCACGAGACACCCACGCCCATACCCCCCTGAATGATAGGGGTATCGATTGTATGTTTTCCGATTTTAAGTGCTTTGAATGCCACTACTTCACCTTTACTTTTGCAAACTTTCTTTTTCCCACCTGGAGGATATAGTCGCCGGCTTGCAGCTTCAGTTGCTCATCACCGATCTTCTCCTGATCGATGCGTACTGCTCCCTGCTTGATATCTCTTCTCGCCTGTGAAGTCGAAGGCTCGATACCGGCATCTACCAATGCCTTGCAGATCCAGGTATCTGCTTCGATTTCAAAAGAGGCGATGTCACTTGGGATTTGATTGGCCTTGAAGACATTGTCGAACTCTTCTTTTGCCATTTTAGCAGACTCTTCATTATAAAAGCGCGCAGTGATTTCGAGTGCCAGATTCTCCTTGGCTCTCTTGGGATGGACACTCCCATTTTGCACATTTTCCTTGAGTTCTCCGATCTCTTCGAGTGTCTGCTCGCTGAGGAGTTCATAATAGCGCCACATCAACTCGTCCGAAATTGAAAGCACCTTGGCATAGATCTCTTTGGCAGGCTCCGTAATACCGATGAAATTACCCAGGGATTTACTCATCTTCTGCACGCCGTCAAGTCCTTCGAGGATCGGCATCATGACGATTGCCTGCTCTTTGCCCACCTCGTAGGAGCGCTGCAGATGACGGCCCATCAACAGGTTGAACTTCTGATCGGTTCCTCCCAGTTCGATATCACTCTTGAGTTCGACACTGTCGTACCCCTGGAGCAGCGGATAGAGAAACTCCGAGATGGAGATATTCTGCCCTGATTTGTAGCGCTTTTCGAAATCATCCCGCTCCAGCATCCTCGCCACACTGAAGAGTGTCGTCAAAGAGACAAGCCCATCCGCACCAAGGGCTTCAAGCCAGCTTGAGTTGAAAACGACGTAGGTCTTTTCGGGGTCGAGGATCTTGAAGACCTGCTCCTGATAACTTTTGGCATTCTCCAATACCGTATCCCTGTCCAGCCGTTTGCGGGTTTCACTCTTGCCGGTCGGGTCACCGATCATCGCCGTGAAGTCGCCAATCAACAGTTGAACTTCAGCGCCATATTTTTGGAAGGTTGCCAGCTTTTGAAGCAGGACTGTATGGCCCAGATGCAGATCGGCTGCCGTAGGATCGAAACCGACTTTGACCTTGTAGCTTTTGCCCTCGTCGAAATATCCTTTGACCAGTTTTTCGATCCGCTCTCTGTCAATGATTTCAGCTGTTCCTCTGCTGATCTCATCCATTGCCTGTTGTAACATTGTTTTGCCTTTCTTGCTTATTTCATGCCTGTTTGATTTTCTATCCGTTATTGTATGCATCATCCAGACTGATAATGTCTACCAGTTTGAATTTCTGCGCGATCCGCTCTTTCAGTACATTCTTTTTCATCTCGGTGCTCTCAACTTCGATCTGGCAGTACTCCGCACTCTCGCTGCTCTTGATCCCCAGCTCGATACTGGTGACATTGAGGTCCATTCCCGAGAGCCGGGTGAGGATCTCAGCAAGTGCCCCTTTTCGGTTATAGAGGCTGATGATCAGGCGGTATTTTGAGAGCTTTCTGCTCTTCCACTCTACATAAATCATCGGTTCTCTGTCGATAATCATCTGATAGGCCTGACGACACAATTTGTGGTGTATAATAGCTTTGTTATCCTTATAAAAGGCAACGATCTGGTCCCCTACTTTGGGGTGGCAGCAGTAATCGAACTCTACCCCGTCAAACGGCTTGTTGGTATAGAATCTGAAGTGCTCTATCTCTTTGATATAGGGCTTCTTGTAGCCCCGCTTCATCAGCTCCCAGAACCTGACCTGCTTTTTGCCCAGGTAGTCCGCAATCTGATGAATGACCTCTTTATAGTAATCCAGATGATCGGGCAGCTTGTAGAGACTCTGCGTCAACCCCAGTTCACTGATGACCCGCTGGATTCCTTCGACATCATGCTCGAGCAGTGTCGCCAATATATTGTAGGCGCTCTGCTCATCACTCTCTTTGATACGGGTACGACAGCG
Source organism: Sulfurovaceae bacterium (assembly GCA_029933395.1). GTDB lineage: Bacteria > Campylobacterota > Campylobacteria > Campylobacterales > Sulfurovaceae > SZUA-451. The sequence continues at coordinate 15,823 of JAOZOG010000008.1, forward strand.
GCTTCGTATCCCCTCTTTGGCCCGGGATGTTTTGACCGTATCGATCCAGGAGCAGTGCAGCCTGGGCTCACCCTCCGTAAGAATATTGACGATGTCGCCGTTTTTCAGTGTTGTCAATAGTGAGGACTTGTGCTTGTTGATCAGCGCACTGCTTGCCTGATCCCCTATTTCGGAGTGGATTGCATAGGCAAAATCGAGTGCCACGGAGTTTTTCGGCAACGTATAGTAATCTCCCTTGGGAGAGAAGACCGCGATATCTTCACTGAAAAGGTCGCTTTTGGCCAGCTCATAGAACTCTTCGACCGATTCACTCTGATAGTTGAGGCCCTCGAGCCAGTCGAGGTGAACCTGGCAACTCCCCTCTTTGTACTTCCAGTGCGCAGCGATACCATACTCCGCCAGTTTGTGCATCTCTCTGGTTCGTATCTGCGACTCCACGATACCATCATCTCCAAAAAGCGTGGTGTGGATCGTCTGGTAGCCATTCTCTTTGGGGAGCGCCACATAATCTTTGAAGCGGGAGATCAGCGGGGTAAAACCAAGATGCAGCAATCCCAGCACACGATAGCATTGAATCGGCTCATCGACAATGATGCGGATCGCCAGAAGATCCAGGACCTCTTCGATACTGATCCCTTTACGGTGCATCTTGAGATAGATCGAGTAGTAGTGCTTGACACGCCCAACGATTTCAAAGTCATCCCGGTGAAAACCATCCGTGTGCATCACGGTCGTAACCTTTTGGATGAAGGCATTGAGCCTGAACTGGAGATTTTGTTTATTGGATTTGATATAGCTGTCGATTTTGGCATAGTCTTCAGGATAGATATAGTAAAAACTGAGGTCCTCAAGAGAATTCTTCAGCCTTGAAATCCCGAGGCGGTGGGCGATGGGGGCATAGACCACCAGTGTCTCTTCGGCGATCCGCTTCTGCTTGGCCGGAGAGAGCGCGTCGAGTGTCAGCATATTGTGCAGCCTGTCACAGAGCTTGATCACGAGGACACGGACATCTTTGATCGAGGCGATCAGCATTTTTCTGAAACTCAGCGCAGAGTTGATCAGGCGATCTTCGGAACCCGAAGGGATCAGCTTTTGATCCCGAATCTCGACGATTTTTGTCAAACCGCCGACGATATGAACGATATCACCCCCAAACTCTCTCCCGATCTCCTCGATCGTATAATCCGTATCTTCGACAACATCATGGAGGAGTGCTGAAGCGACCATCGTCTCATCTCCGCTGATATAGGCGGTAATCGCCGCAACAAGGATAGGATGGATCACATAGGGTTCGCCGCTCTTGCGTTTTTGCCCTTCATGGGCTTTGAGGGCAAGATCGAGTGCCTTTTGGGCTATCTCTGACTGAGATGAAAGGGTATCAAAAAGAAGTACTTTTGCCTCTTCGACGGTATGGATCTTTTTTATGGTTTTTAAAAAAGCATCCAAGGGAGTTTAATTCTCCAGATTGACAGTTATTTTGCCTTCGGCAATTTCGAGGAGAGCGATATCGGCATATTTGGCTTTTTTGGGGTCGAGGTCGACCAGAGGCTGTGCACCGTTTGCAAGCGCTTCCGCTCTTTTTCCTACGGCACTTGCCAGAAGGTATCGGTCAAAATTGACGTTCTCAAGTGCTTTGGCTGTTATTTTTTCTATTCTCATTCTTTTCCTTAATATAAAACTTTTTGTCGTCGATCACTCTACGATCGAACAGAGGCTGTAATCGCCATTGATAATTGCCAGCAGATTTCCTTTGTCGAACATATTGCAGACGATGATCGGCAGCCTGTTCTCTTTGGCCAGCGCGATGGAGGTATCATCCATCACCTTGATCTCATCTTCCATTGCCTGATCGTATGTCAACCTGTCCAGCTTCACTGCATCAGAAAACTTCTTGGGGTCTTTGGTGTAGACACCATCCACCTTTGTTGCCTTGATGATCATATCGGCATTGATCTCCGAGGCCCTCAGGGTTGCCGCCGTATCTGTCGTAAAGTAGGGATTGCCCGTACCTCCGGCAAAAACAACGACCCGGCCTTTCTCGAGATGCCTTCGTGCTCTTCTGACGATGAAGGACTCACCGATTTCATGCATATCGATAGCGGATTGCAAACGGGCTTCCAGTCCGATATACTCCAGTGCCTCCTGGATCGCCACGCCATTGATAACCGTCGCCAACATCCCCATATAGTCACCGCTGGTCCGCTTGATGATACCATCAGCTGCTGCACTGACGCCGCGGATAATGTTGCCGCCTCCGACGACAACAGCTACTTCGATACCATTCTCAACCAGCCCACTGATCTCATCAGCGATAAATTTCAAAATCTGCGTATCGATCCCGTAGCCATTTTCACCGGCCAACGCTTCTCCGGAGAACTTGACCAAGACTCTTTTTACCATACAATCGCACCTCCCATATTTCCGCGATTGTATCCAAAAGTGGTTTAGAGCGGGCTAAATAGTGAACGGCTTGGCAGAAGGGCTCTTTAGAGCTTTATCAGTCTGAGGGGATTGATATGCTTGGAGTTTTTGGTCGCCTCGAAGATCAATTTGCGGGAGACTTTTCCTATGACATATCCCTTTTTGATCCTGCTCCCTTTTTTGATATTGGGTGCGATCTTGGAGAGTCCGGCATAGACCGTATGCATCTTCCCGCTGTGGGAAACAACGACGACTTTCCCGAGCATCGAACTGGAGCCGGCAAAGACTACTTTGCCATTGAGTACATTGCGTACCTTTGCATTTCTGGAGGGTGCTTTGAGTGTGACGGATTCGTTAAAAATCTTGATTTTGTAGATCGGATCGACATAAGTACCGAACTTTTTGACGAGTTTGGCCCCGCGGATGGGGGAGATCGTCTTGCCGCCGCGATAGGCATAGATCTTGTCTTTGTGGTAGGAGGAGCCCAGTTTTCTGACACTGCTCGTCGTGGTGGGCTTGGGTGGTTTACTCTCGGCTTTGGGTGTATAGACAACTTTGTCTCCCTTCTTTCTCGCCTCTTCTCTTGCCTGTTTGCGTTTCTCCCGCTCCTCTTTTTTTCGCTGCTCCTCTGCCAGCATCGCCGCTTTCTGCTCAGCCGCTATTCTGCGCTCCTCTTCGACCTCTTTTTTGCGAAGGATATTCAGATCAGCCAGTGTCGAGCGCAAAGCATTCTGCTCATCGATCGCTTTTTGCAGTTTTTTTCGATACTTCTCTTCATCGGCAGCAAGCTTTTTGAGCAGTTTTTGTTTGGCTATTCTCTTCTTTTTATACTCATCGCGCTGCTTCTTGATTTTGTCGATTTTCTTTTTGATGCCCGCCCGCTTCCTGTTGATCTTTCTTTTTTTGGCTTTGTTGTGGTCGATCTGCTCTTTCAGCGCTGCCAACTCTCTGGCATTCTGTTTTTTGAGAAGACGGTACGCCTCCTGCATAATGATCGATTCCCTGGTAGGCTCATGCGACTGATTCATTGCATAAACGATACTGGATTGATTGGCGAGGATTTCGATAAATTGTCTATTTTTTTCTTTGATTTTCCGGTTGATCTCTTCAAGATTTCGGTCATACTCCGCCAACTCTTTTTTCGATGCCCGGTAGACTGCTTCGTTTTTACTGAATTTCTGACTCAGCGCCTCCAGTTTCTTGTTGAGCTCTTTATTGTCGCGGTTGGCTTTTTCGATATCTTTGGCGATCTTGTCAAGCTGTTCACTCACCGCCTTTTGCTCTTTTTTTCTTTTCTGGAGTGTTTTTTCCGATTTTTTGATCTTTTTATCTGTCGTACTGCCGGCAAAAAGCAGTGTACCTGCCAGGAAAAATAGTGCCACCACTCTCAGATATTTCACGGATTAATCCTTATTGCTGAAAACAACAAAGTAGACAGAGATGATGACGATAAAGAGGGATATACCAAGCAGGATCAAAAAATCGGTGGACTGAAACAACAGGTTTTGCTTCTGGATCAGGATATCGATACGACTCTCCTGTGCCCAGTAGTACTTCAGTGCCAGGAAAACCCCACTGGTCACGAAAGTCGCGATAATCGCATCGATCACCGCTGTTTTGAACAGTACGCCGCTTCTCAGCATCAGCGATGCACCGAAGATCTCCATCACCTGCATCCGTTCCCTGTGCAAATATTTCCATATCTCCATCTGCTTGATGATCAAAAAGAAGCTGATCAGCCCCATAAAGCCGAGAAAGACTTTGAGCGTGAACTGAATGAAATTGAAAAGCTTGTAACTGTCCGTATAGCTGCTCCCAAACGTTTCCACCCGTCTGATCGTATCACTCTCCTCCAGGTCCTCTTTGATACTTCTCAGTTCCGAACTACTCATATAGCTGTCGAGTTTTACATTGTAAAAATAGGGCAGTGCCTTGAGGATCTCCTTACTGTTAGTCTGATTGACTCCCTTGGATATCTGGATTGCAAGCGCCTCTTTGTCTACCTCCTCACTTTGGCTGATGTGACTGTTGAGTCTTTTGAAATCTTTCAGCTCGAGTGGCTTTTTGGCGACCACGAACATCGAATAGCCCTCCTGGAGCTGCGTCCTGTAACTGTCGGTCGCCCTGTCGAATACCAGAAAAAATTCTATTCCCAAAAGAATCGCCATCATTGGCAGAATAAATGTGAGATGATACTTAACGAACTTCATAGACACCCTTGCTCTCGATAATAAAATGCCGGTAGGGATTGCTGAAGATGGAGGGGATTTTGTGTGTGACGACCAATACGGTCGTTTTGAGCTGCTCGCACGCATTCTCCATCAGATCCCAGATCACATTGGAGGAGTACTCATCCAGGTTTCCTGTCGGCTCGTCCGCCAAAATCAAAAAGGGATTCTTCGCCAATGCCCGGGCGACGCCTACCCGCTGCTGTTCACCACCACTCAACTCCAGAGGATAGCGCTCTTTGTGCTCGGAGAGTCTGACATGTTTGAGCAGTCGTTCCGCCTGCGTCTCCTGCACGTCGATCGAGTAGCCGGCGATCATCAGGGGCAAAACGACATTTTTCTTGACCGTCCACTCATTGATCAGCTTATAGTCCTGAAAAATAATCCCCAGATGCGTTCTGAGTTCCTGAAGTTTTCCATTGCTGATCCCACCCATCTCGAGGCCTCCGACGATCAAGCTCCCTTCGGTTGGCTCAATTTGTCCATAGAGCGACTTCAGGAGTGTTGACTTCCCGCTTCCGCTGGGACCGGTGATGAAGACAAACTCCCCTTTTTTCACGGAAAAACTGGCGTCTCTGATGATCTCCTTGTCGCCGTAGGAGAGTGTGAGGTTTCTTGCATTGATGACGAAATTACTTGACATGGAAATACTCCGCGATTTTTTGGTGTGCCTGCTGGTTGACTTTTGTCTTAACCGGTGTCGATGCATAATAACAGCACATCTCTTTCTCTATCTTGAGATATTTATGCTCGGGTCTGTCGAAGCTGCCAAAAGCACATTTGACGAGCAATCCCTCTTCCCCCACTCTGTAGACTCGCTCGAAATGGACAAAATACCCCTCTTCGATCACGGCCTCTGCTGGAAGCTGCGTCTCAAGCCCGGGCCGATAGCCGCATTCGCTGAAAGAAAAATCAAATTCAAGCAGCTTTGCATCGGAAAGTTCCCGAGAGACAACGTGCACTTCATAGATATCCTTCTCCTGCCGCTTCCAGCGTGCTTCATACTTGCTGGTGACTGCCAAATCTTTATTCTTTTCGATCTTCACCTCCGCTTTGGGCCGGGCAAAAAAGGTCTCCAGGCTATACCAGAAATATTTGTCGCTGTCCGTACGCAGTTCGAGCTGGCCACCCGGAACCAGCACACGCATCGACTCCTCTGTGAAATCGGGATTGATGACCCTGCGGTGCGGCTTTTTGTCCCAGGGAACCGGAAAATGCACGAAGATCTGTTCACAGCTGTTGGACGGCAGCATCTCCAGAAAGAGTCGTGCATCGTAATTGACCACCCAGATATTTTTCAACCCCTGCAACTCGATCTGCTTGAGTACCTGCTGTGCCGAGGGCGTATGGATCTCCAGACCGATATAGAGTCTCTGTGGATTCTCTTTGGCTTGATAGAGCAGATGCCTTCCACTCCCGAAACCCACCTCGACAGCCACAGATTCAAAGGGAAACTCAATGGACTCGAAGTCTTTGATCTTCTTGAGGTACTCCGAAGCCAGTGGCGGCTTGTGGGAGGAGAGTGCGATATTGGAGCTGATGATCTTCAGATTCAAGGACTCCGCAAGTGATGCCAGTGCTTTTTTGATCACATTGACATTCAGGGGCCTGGTCACTTTGTCATATTTGAGCATATCCGCCGATTTTTCACGCTTGAGCTGCAGGAGAAACGTTTCGCCCTCATACTCGATACCCAGCAGACAATCCTCACCCTCGAGAGGATCCGCCCTGAATGTCACGATCGGACTGCGCTGTACGATCTCATCGAGGAGATCATCCTCTATCGGCTCAAATTTAATATGCGGCATTGTTCCCCTCTCTTCTCTCCACCGCAAAGCGGCACTCTGTCATTCTTCAAACTGTTTCAGGCACTGAAATAACGATTCATCAACCTCGGCTCGATCTTTTTCTCAATCTCTTTTTCATCAAAATTTTGGGAAATAAGTGCTGTCATATCATCAAACAGAGGTGCGACAAACTCCATTCTTTTGCCACTCTTCGGGTGGCTCAGATACAGCAGGTATGCGTGCAAATTAACTCTCGCGATTGTATCTTTTTTGCTCTTAAACCCATATAAATGATCCCCCAGTATATGCCGCCCCAATCTTCCCAGATGGACGCGGATCTGATGCGTTCTCCCGGTAAAAAGTTTCGCCGCAATCAGCTCCTTGTTGTTTTTCCCCTCGGCCAGTTTCACAAAGGCTGTTTTCGCCACTTTGCCATTGGGAACAATTCCCATCTTCAGTCGATTGGCAGGATTTCTTCCGATAGGCTCATCGACGACGACATTCTCTTTGAGCGGATGATCGATGATCGCCAGATAGTAGCGCCCCATACTCTTGTCCTGAAGCTGCTCACTGAGAGCCTGATGCACTTCGTTGGTTTTGGCGATCACCAGCGCACCCGTCGTCTCTTTGTCAATCCGATGTACGATTCCATGTCGCTCCTCTCCCGAAACCGTGGAGAGTGAAACACCTTTATGAATCAGCCAGTCCACCAGTGTCGGCTCCTTGACACTCGGCGCGGGATGCACGACGAGGCCGGAGGGCTTGTTGACGACCATCAGATACTCATCCTCATAGAGAATCTCCACATCGAAATCGATCTCGGGAGCTTCCCGCTTCTCTGCTTCCAGAAAGCGATAGCAGATTTCATCCCCCTCTGCTACCTTCAGTGAACTTTTCGTCACTGTTTTGCCACCACTCTCCACCAGTCCCTCTTTGATCAGTTTCTCGATCTGGTTACGGCTGATCCCCAGACTCTCTGCCAATATCTTGTCGATCCGGCCGCCTTTGGGAGCGATAACTGTTTTGTT
>JAOZOG010000428.1:0-819 GCA_029933395.1 Sulfurovaceae bacterium
AAAAATCTCTTCTACTGGCCGCTCTTTTTTCTTCCATATTCGCGGAAGTCAATCTATTGGATCCGTTGGGGGAAGCTTCTATTACACATCATCCTGCATCTGTTGGAAATAAAAAAGCTGAAAATCTCACAGATGGCGATATTGGGACTTATTGGCAAAGCCCATATCATCGGTATGTCCATGATATTATTTATCGTTTTGATCCCCAATACAGCACAAAATCGTTCAATCGATTTGACCTCTATACAGGGAGAGGAAATTTATCGGTGCACCGCTTTGCGCTATTGAGCGCTATGGATGAAAATTTGAGTACCGATACGGGGAAAGCCGGATGGATCAGAGCTGTAGACGTTCAAAACAGTGGCGCTTTGACAAATCTGTTCAATTGGGTTGAAGGAGGTATCTATGTGGGAGGTGCGACAGGGAACGGTACTGCGGCCAGTGACGGGAGCCGGCATACACGCTGGCAGAGCAAATATCATAGGTATGCCAATACGCTGCACTACAAGTTCGATCTGGACAACGACGGGAGTGCGGATGAGAACATCACGATGGACCGGTTTGTCGTATACGGGGAGAATTCGAAGAATACATTGAAGGATTTCAGACTGGAGATCAGCGAGGACGGGGGAAACAGCTGGAGGAGTTTGTATGTGCCGGGCAGCGCGGGGAGCGTGATCAACCTGCTGAATGCCAATGAGACTGGACGGTACCAGGGGAGCGCGACGGGAAACGGTGCGGCGGCGAACGATGGGAATGTAAGGACACGCTGGCAGAGCAAATATCATAGGTATGCCAATACGCTGCACTACAAGTTCG
>JAOZOG010000428.1:919-1800 GCA_029933395.1 Sulfurovaceae bacterium
ATTGAAGGATTTCAGACTGGAGATCAGCGAGGACGGGGGAAACAGCTGGAGGAGTCTCAAAACAGCCGATGGCAATACGACATTTCGTGCGGAGCGGCGGAGCGGTCGCCAGGAGTTCATACTGGACGGGAACTACAGCGGCGTGACGGATGTGCGTGTGCATACGGTGAACAATTATGACGGCGACTACATGCGTGTGATGGAGTTCGAGCTGCCCGGAGTGAACCCGTATGGAAAGCATCTGTTTGAAGCCACTTCCGAAAATGGGTGGCAAAAGTTTGTATTTGGTTATATGTCGGGAAAACTTTTTCGAATTAGAATATTCGATAACAATGGTGACAACTATGTGTCGGCAAGGGAAGTGGCTCTTTTCAATGCCGCTCCTATCGCCGCCTATCAGTTCGACGAATGCCTCTATCGCGGGAAAACCGGTGAAGTCATCGATATGACCGGAAATTACAACGGGACAGCTATCAACGGCGTAACAACGGAGCACAATTCGACATCCGGCGGAGGATTCTGTCGGAATGTGAGATTCAATGGGAAAAATAATAGCAGAGTCATATTGCCGGGTTTCCCTAATTTAACGGAAAACTTCACGATTTTGGCATGGTTCAACACATTGAATCCAAAAAAAAAGGGGCAGCGTATTTTTATTGACGACGATTATCCGAATTCGTCGGGATATGCGTTGAGTGTCGGGGATAAGGGGAAAAAACATGTGCGCCTTTACCATCGGGGTGTAGGAGATCCCGATATTCTCGATACTGTGACGCAGGTGAAACCCGGTCATTGGTATTTTGTTGCCGGGGTTTTCGATACGACAAACAAGAGAAAACATATCTACCTCTATGATCGTAACGGGACCCTGCTGGAGCATG
>JAOZOG010000429.1 GCA_029933395.1 Sulfurovaceae bacterium
AGACTTCCTGTACTGGAGGGTTTTGCTTCAAGAATACCTGTTATCACCTCTCCGACCACCTCAATACCGGAAGTTGCATCGGATGCAGCTCTCTATGCCGATCCTTTGGAAAGTACCGATATCGCAGCAAAAATGCAAATGATTGCAGAAGATGAAGCATTACGTGAAACCTTGATCAAAAAAGGCCTGCAAAGAGTGAAACAATACAGCTGGAATCGATCGGCAGAAGAACACCTGAAACTCTTTGAAGCATTTTGCTAATACACTTCTTAGCCTTGATGCACTATAATTAAAAACTTTATCTATGAAGGCATCTATCCGTGAGTAAAACAGGAGAAGAATGAAAATTTTACAGTTTGGAAAATTTTATTATCCTGTTTTTGGTGGAATGGAACGCACAATGTATGAAATCACAGAGGGCTTCACTGCACTCGGTACGACATGCGATGTACTCTGCTCCAATACCACTCCCCATAATGAAATATCAGAGTTTGACAACTATACTGTCTACCGGGCTGCCTCTTACGGGCGTCTCAACTCAACGCCAATCAGTCCCCAATTGGTTACGATGCTGCGAAAAATCCACAAAAACTACGATATCATCCATATTCATCATCCAGACCCAATGGCATTTCTGGCACTTTTTCTTGTGCGTCCTTCTGCCAAAATCGTCATCCAGTGGCAATCCGATATTGTCAGGCAGGCATTTATGCTCAAGTTCTTCCTGCCGCTGCAATCCTGGGTATTGAAACGTGCGGACACTATCATCGTTGCCAGTGATGCCTATGCGCAGCACTCCCCCTATCTCAAACCCTATCTCGACAAAGTAGAGATCATTCCTATCGGTATATCCGAAGAGCCGCTTCGGGCGGACGACAGTAAAGTAGCCAGCATCAAAGAACGATACAAGGATAAAAAAATTATTCTCTCTTTTGGAAGACTTGTCACCTATAAAGGCTTTGACTATTTGATAGAAGCGGCCCGATACCTCACCGATGACTATATCATACTTATCGGTGGCGGAGGCCCCGAAGAAAAAAATCTGACAGAAATCATCGCCAGGCATCAACTCACTCACAAAGTCCATCTTCTTGGACACATAGAAGAGAGTGAAAAATACAACTATTTTCAGGCTGCATCGATCTTCTGCCTCCCCTCTGTCACCAAGGCAGAAGCATACGGCGTCGTACTGCTCGAAGCGATGGCATTTGGCAAGCCGATCGTTTCAAGCAAAATTGAAGAATCAGGTATGGTCTGGGTCAACCAGGAAAATGTAACTGGTTTGCAGGTTCCGCCAAAATCTCCCCAGGCACTTGCGGAAGCGATAGAGACAATATGTAACGATTCCAAGCTCTACAAAAATTTCTCCGAGAATGCAAAAAAGAGATATCAGGAGATATTTACACAAAAATCAATGATCGATGCACTTAAAAATCTCTATGAGAAGCTGCTCTCGAATCAACAAAGAATTGCAAGAGAAACGGAAGGGAAACGATGAAAATAGCAATCGCAGGAACAGGCTATGTCGGTCTATCGAACGGGGTTCTTCTGGCGCAGCACAATGAAGTCATCGCACTGGACGTTCTCGAAGAAAAAGTAGAGATGCTCAACCAGAAGATCTCACCCATCGAAGACAAAGAGATAGAGGAGTATCTTCAGACAAAGGAACTCAATTTCAGGGCGACATTGGACAAGGAAGAGGCTTACAGGGGTGCCGATTTTATCATTATCGCGACACCGACCGACTATGATCCACAAACAAACTATTTCAATACCGAAACTGTCGAATCTGTCATCAA
>JAOZOG010000430.1 GCA_029933395.1 Sulfurovaceae bacterium
TTGCGGCAACGGCAGGAGTCTTCCGGTGTATGGGGGCAGTAGAGGACTTTTTCGATCATGATCTCTTTTTCCCTGAGTCTTTCAAGCATCCATTCTGTTAAAGTGTGAAAATCCGATTGGCTGTAGTATCCCCGCCCGATACCGGATTGATTGGTGACGACAAAAAGCAGGTATCCGGCATCCCTGAAGAGTGACAGAAGCGTAAAGATTCCTTCGCTGAACTCAAAATCTTCAATCTTGGAGACATAGCCGTGATCGACATTGACGATACCGTCCCTGTCAAGGAAAAGTGCTTTTTGGTGATTGTGACTCATGGTTGCAGTGTCATCGGTACTTTTTGAGCCCATAATAGACATAGTTGACAAAGTAGTAAAGGCTTTTTGTCAGCCCCAGATGTTCGATATCTCTATAAACTTTCCACTGCCAGGTTGCCGCATTGACCTTGTCACTGGAGACGGAGGTTTGCCCCACGCGATAGGAGGCCAGGGGCTCTGTGATACCTTTTGTGCGGCCGATCTTTTTCATAATGTCGAGCCAGAGGACATACTCCTCCTTGGTTGGGAGTATTGGCATATACATCTTGCCCAGTTTTTCTATATCGTAAACTGCTGTGAGACAGCCCACGCTGCAGGTTTTCAGCATACTCTCGTAGCTGATCTCCGGGATAGTGACAAAAGTGGTCAGGAGTTCATCATTCTCATCAATTACCTGGTAGGAACTGTAGGTGAAAGCGAGATTTTCTCTGGACATAAAGGCGATCTGTTTTTCGAGCTTTTGCGGCATCCAGAGGTCATCGGCATCCAAAAAGGCGATATAGCGACCCTTTGCTGCTTCGATCGCTCTGTTTCTGGCGCCTGCTGCACCGCTTCTCTTTTCAGACTTCAACAGTTTGATGCGAGGGTCTTTTTTTGCATAGGCCTCAATGATACCAGGAGAGCTGTCCGAAGAGAGGTCATCAACGATGATCATTTCCCAGTCCTTGTAACTTTGTGCGATGACTGAATCCATTGCCCCGGCGATAAACTTTTCCGTATTATGCGAGGGTGTGATGATAGAGACCATTTCAGTCAACTCTCTTTCGGCATCTAATCGTTGCCAAAAAGGTCCCTGGTGTAGACCTTCTCTTTGACATCTTCGAGGATTTCCGACTCTCTGTTGGCGATGATGATATCGGAGATCTCTTTGAACTCATCGAGGTCTCTGACTACCCTGGAGTGGAAAAACTCCTCTTCCTTGAGTGCCGGCTCGTAGATGATGACTTCGATTCCTTTCGCTTTGATCCGTTTCATAATGCCCTGTATGGAAGAGGCACGGAAGTTGTCTGAACCCTGTTTCATGATGAGCCGATAGACACCTACAATCTTTGGATTTTTACTGATGATATTGTCGGCAATAAAATCTTTTCTGGTGCTGTTGGCTTCGACGATGGCACTGATGAGGTTACTGGGGACATCTTTGTAGTTTGCCCTGAGTTGTTTGGTATCTTTGGGAAGGCAGTAGCCACCATAGCCAAAAGAGGGATTGTTGTAGTGTTGCCCGATTCTGGGATCGAGTCCCACGCCCTCGATAATCTGTCGTGAATCTAGTCCGTGTGCCAGAGCGTAGCTATCTAGTTCATTGAAGAAAGCGACCCGCATTGCCAGATAGGTATTGGAGAAGAGCTTGACCGCTTCCGCTTCCGTAGAATCGGTGAAGAGAATAGGGATATCTTTTTTGATGGCTCCTTCGGCAAGAAGATTAGCGAAGACTTTCGCTCTTTCGCTCTTTTCTCCAACAATGATTCTTGAGGGGTGAAGGTT
>JAOZOG010000009.1:0-15970 GCA_029933395.1 Sulfurovaceae bacterium
ATTGACACAAGAGGGTTAAGATGGCAGATATTACAGATATTAAAGCAATTATGTACACAGAAAAGAGTATTGACCTTCAGGAGCAGGGCGTGATCGTCGTTCAGACGACTCCCAGAATGACAAAAAATGGTCTTAAAGAAGTTTTCAGAGAGTTCTTCGGCATCAACCCGCTGAAAGTAAATTCAATGAGAGTCAATGGCAAAGTGAAGCGATTTAGAGGCGTAGAGGGCAAGAGACCTGACATGAAAAAGTTTTATGTCACGTTGCCTGAAGATGCAAAAATCGAAAGCTTGGCAGTATAAGGATAGCAGATGGCAATTAAAACATATAAACCCTATACGCCCAGTCGTCGTTATATGAGTAACCTCGACAGCGGTGATATCACGGCAAAAGCAAGTGTCAGAAGTCTCCTCAAAAAGCTTCCGGCACACGCAGGTAGAAACAGCAACGGTAGAATCACCTCCAGACATAAGCAGGCAGGTGCGAAGAAACTCTATAGAATCATCGACTTCAAAAGAGACAAGTTCGGTATCGAAGGGACAGTTGCGACTGTCGAGTACGATCCATACAGAAACTGCAGAATCTGTCTCATCAACTATGTCGACGGAGACAAAAGATATGTCCTTCAGCCAAAAGGCTTGAAGGTCGGCGATAAGATTATGGCTGCGGAAGCAGGACTCGATATCAAAACCGGTAACGCAATGAAGCTGAAAAGCATCCCTGTCGGTACACTGGTACACAACATCGAGCTCAACCCTGGTCAGGGCGGGAAGTTTGCCAGAGCGGCAGGCGGATATGCGCAGATTATGGGCCGTGATGGCAAATATGTCTCTCTCAGAATGCCTTCGGGTGAGATGAGATATGTCCTCGGAGAGTGTCTGGCAACAATCGGTACCGTCGGTAACGAAGACTTCGCCAATATCGTCATCGGTAAAGCCGGACGAAGCAGACACCTCGGTATCAGACCACAGACAAGAGGTTCGGCAATGAACCCGATCGATCACCCACACGGTGGTGGTGAAGGTAAAACAAACTCAGGAAGACATCCTGTCTCTCCATGGGGTATGCCGACCAAAGGTTATAAGACGCGCAAGAAAAAAGCGAGTGATAAATTGATCATATCCAAGAGAAAGAAATAAGGGGCTAAGATGGCAAGATCTACAAAAAAAGGTCCATTTATCGATGGTCACCTGATGAAGAAAGTATTGAAAGCAAAAGAAGAGAACTCAACCAAGCCGATCAAAACATGGTCAAGAAGATCCGTGATCTTCCCTGAGTTTATCGGTTTGACGATCAATGTGCACAACGGCAGACAGTTCATACCTGTTTATATCACCGAAAACCATGTTGGTTACAAGTTGGGCGAATTTGCGCCGACACGAACATTTAGAGGCCACAAGGGCTCTGTTCAGAAAAAGATAGGGTAGGGGTGAGTGATGAGTAAAGCATTATTGAAATTTGTCAGAGTCTCTCCTACAAAAGCGAGATTGATCGCCCGTGAAGTACAGGGAATGAATGCAGAGCTTGCCCTGGCAAGCCTCGAGTTCATGCCCAATAAAGCGGCAGGTATCATCTCCAAAGTGATCGCATCGGCAGTAGCCAACGGCGACTATGAGCCCGAAGAGGTAGAGATCGTCAGCTGTCGCGTAGACAAAGCGGCGGTGATGAAGCGATGGAGACCAAGAGCACGTGGTACGGCAAGCAGAATCATCAAGCCGACTGCACACATCCTGGTGGAAGTGGCAGAGCCTACACAAGAGAAACAAACTACTGGGAAGGATGCGTAACTATGGGTCAGAAAGTTAATCCAATCGGTCTTAGACTGGGAATCAACAGAAACTGGGAATCACGATGGTTCCCGGCAAAGAGCAGAACCACTGCTTTTATCGCTGAAGATTACAAGATCAGAAAATATCTGAAAAAAGAGCTCTTTTATGCAGGTGTCTCCAATATCATTATCGAAAGAACCGCAAAAAAACTGAGAATCAATATCGTTACAGCGCGCCCCGGTATCATCATCGGTAAAAAAGGTGCCGATATCGAGAAGCTCAAAGCGAATCTGATCAAGATGCTCGGCAAAGATGTCGTCATCAATATCAAAGAAGAGAAACGCGCTCAGGCCAATGCACAACTGGCTGCAGAGAATGTCGCGACACAGCTCGAGCGAAGAACTGCCTTCAGAAGAGCGATGAAAAAAGTGATCCAGGGCGCACTCAAGTCCGGTGCAAAAGGGATCAAAATCCAGGTTGCGGGACGACTCGGCGGTGCAGAAATGGCAAGAACCGAATGGTATCTCGAGGGCCGTGTGCCCCTGCATACACTCAGAGCGAAAATCGATTACGGTTTCGCAGAAGCGCAGACAACCTATGGAATCATCGGTATCAAAGTCTGGATCTTCAAGGGTGAAGTCCTGCACAAGGGTATCCAGGCGGAGCCGGCAGAAGAAAAAAGAGGTGGCAGAAAGCCATCCAGAAGAAGAGGTGAATAGTTATGTTAATGCCTAAAAGAACCAAATGGCGAAAGCAGATGAAGGGCCGCAACAGAGGCAAATCTTTCAGAGGAAACAAGATCGAGTTTGGTGAATTTGCACTGAAAGCGACAGAGGCCGGAAGAATTGACTCTCGACAGATCGAAGCGGCGAGAATCACAATGACCCGACACATCAACAGAATGGGAAAAACATGGATTCGTGTCTTCCCCGACAAGCCTATTACAGCCAAGCCGCTCGAAACGAGAATGGGTAAAGGTAAAGGTGGCGTTGAGAAGTGGGTGATGAATATCAAACCAGGTAGAATTATTTTTGAAATGGCCGGCGTCGATGAAGAGCTTGCAAGAGAAGCATTGACACTCGCACGTCACAAACTGCCTTTCAAAGCGAAAATCATTTCAGCAAAGGACAGCAATGAACTATACTGATATTGCAGAGAAAACAGAAGCGGAACTCCTTGAGGCACTCAAAGAGAAAAAGCTTGAGCTTTTTACGCTGAAAGCAAAACAGAAAACAATGCAGTTGACCAACACAACCGAGTTGAGAACTGCCAAAAAAGATATCGCAAGAATCCAGACAGCACTGACGGCTGTCAGATCGAAGTAAAGGGTAGACTATGCCAAAAAGACAGATAACAGGAACAGTGATCAAGAAAGCTGGAGACAAGACAGCAACTGTTTTGGTTGAGAGACGTGTTCTCCATCCAAGATATCACAAAACAGTCAAAAGATTTAAAAAATATCTTGTTCATGATGAAAAAAATGAAACCGCTATGGGTGATACGGTCAGCGCGATCGAGTGCAGACCGCTCTCCAAATCCAAAAACTTCAGACTGCTTGAGATACTCAAGAGAGGAGAAGTGTAATGATCCAGAGTTTTACAAGACTGAATGTCGCTGACAACAGCGGTGCGAAGGAGATCATGTGTATCAAGGTACTTGGCGGGTCCAAGAGACGATACGCCTCTGTAGGCGATGTCATTGTCGCTTCCGTCAAAAAAGCACTGCCTAACGGTAAAGTGAAAAAAGGTAAAGTCATCAAGGCTGTCGTCGTACGTACGAAAAAAGAGATCCAGAGAGAAAATGGTTCCCTGATTCGATTCGACGACAATGCAGCCGTAATCATCGATGACAAAAAAGAGCCGATCGGTACCCGTATCTTCGGGCCGGTCAGCCGTGAAACAAGATATGCAGGGTTTATGAAGATTGTATCACTTGCACCGGAGGTATGGTAATGGCGAAAAAATTCAAAATCAAAAAGGGTGATCAGGTCATGATCATCGCCGGTGACGATAAAGGCAAAACAGGTGCTGTATTGGCAGTACTTGGCAAAAAAGATGCCGTCATCGTCGAGGGATGCAAGGTCGCAAAGAAAGCTGTCAAGCCCAGCGATGAGAATAAAGAGGGTGGATTCATCCAAAAAGAGATGCCGATCCATATCTCCAACGTAAAAAAAGTAGAGGGCTGAAACAATGAGTAGAATGAAGCAAAAGTACAATGACATCGTACCGGCTCTCAGAGAAGAACTGGGTATCCAAAATACGATGCAGACACCGAAGCTTGAAAAAATCGTGATCAGTGTCGGTATCGGTGAAGAGGGAAAAGACAACAAATTGACCCAGAATATGGCCGATACGATCTCCCTGATCGCCGGACAGAGAGCGGTTATCACACTGGCAAAAAAATCCGTTGCAGGATTCAAAGCCAGAGAGGGCGCTCCCAGTGGTATCAAGGTGACACTTAGAGGGGAGAATATGTATAACTTCTTTGACAAACTGGTCTCTATCGCACTGCCAAGAGTGAAAGACTTCAGGGGTGTACCGAGAAAAGGGTTTGACGGAAGAGGAAGTTACAACTTCGGCCTTCAGGAGCAACTGATGTTCCCGGAAGTGGTATATGACAAAATCATCAAAACCCACGGTATGAATATCACCATCGTTACAAGCGTCCAGGACGACAAGCAGGCATTTACGCTTTTGGAAAAGCTGGGTATGCCTTTCGCTAAAGGGAGAAAATAATGGCCAAAAAGTCAATGATCAACAAGCAGCAGCGAAAACCTAAATTTGCTGTAAGAGCCTACACAAGATGCTCTATCTGCGGTAGACCACATTCAGTATACAAAGATTTCGGTATTTGCCGTATTTGTTTAAGAAAAATGGCCAATGAAGGCCTCATCCCCGGCATGCGAAAAGCAAGCTGGTAATAAAGGAGTAAAAGATGATGACAGACATAATTGCAGACTCTCTTACTCGAATAAGAAATGCTGCGCAGAGAAGACTGGACGTAACCACGCTTCTGCACTCAAACAACATTGAGGCAATCGTTTCTATTCTGGTAGACAAGGGTTACCTTGAGAGTTACAAAGTAAAAGAAGATGGCAACAAGAAGACAATCAAGGTTGTCTTGAAGTATGATGACAATGGTCACAGTGTGATCAACGAAATGAAGAAAATCTCCAAGCCGGGACGTCGTGTCCACCAGGGCAGAGATGCGATTCGAACATTTAAGAACGGTTATGGGACACTGGTTGTCTCTACAAGCCAGGGAGTGCTTCCGAACGACGAAGCTTACAAGCGCGGCATCGGCGGCGAAGTTATCTGTAGTATCTGGTAAGGGGGAAAACTATGTCAAGAGTAGGAAAACAACCTGTAGCCATCGCGAAGGGTATCGATGTATCTGTAGATGGTACTGCGATCGTCGCAAAGAAAGATAAACTGGAAAAGAGACTGGAGACACATGGTCGTGTCGGTATCGAGGTCAAAGATAATGAAGTGATCTTCACCAAAGTGGGAGACGACAAAGAGAGCGCAGCGTTCTGGGGAACCTATCGTTCGCTTTTCAACAATATCATTATCGGCCTGGATAAGGGATTCAGTAAATCGCTGGAGATCAACGGTGTCGGTTATAGAGCTGCCGTTCAGGGTAAAGTACTGAATCTTCAGCTGGGCCATTCTCACGATATCAATTTCAATATCCCCGAAGGTCTCGACGTCAAAGTGGAGAAAAACATTATCACGATCAGCGGTACAGACAAGCAGGTCGTAGGACAGGCTGCTGCCGAGATCAGAGAATTCAGACCACCTGAGCCATACAAAGGCAAGGGTGTGAAGTACACGGATGAAGTGATCATCAGAAAAGCTGGTAAAGCAGCGGGCAAGTAAGGAGCGATAGATGTTAAAAAGTATTCAAAATAGAAAAAACAGACTTCGCGCTCAGAGAAAAGCCAGAGTCAGAGGTAAGGTTTTCGGTACGGCTGAGATGCCAAGACTGACAGTATTCAAGTCAAACAAACATTTTTATGCGCAGGCTATTGATGATACAACCGGAAATACGCTTGCATCAGTCGATGGAAGAAAACTCGGTCTCAAATCCAACCGTGAAGATGTCAAAAAAGTAGCCCAGGAGCTCGGTAAAAATCTCGCTTCTAAAAATATCGAAGCAGTATCCTTCGATAGAAATGGTTATCTCTACCACGGTGTTGTCGCTTCTTTTGCAGAGGCCCTCAGAGAAGCCGGTATCAAGTTTTAAGGAAGCAAAATGGAAAATATTAACAGAGAAGATTTCGAAGAGGCGATCGTCAACATCGGCCGTGTTACCAAGGTTGTCAAGGGTGGTAGACGATTCAGATTTACTGCACTGGTTGTTGTCGGTGACAAAAACGGTACGATCGGATATGGATTTGGTAAAGCCAAAGAAGTACCTGATGCGATCAAAAAAGCAGTGGATGATGCATTCAAAAACCTTGTCAAGATCAATATCAAGGGAACGACAATCGCCCATGATATCGAGCACAAATTCAATGCCAGCCGGGTCGTACTTCGTCCGGCAAGTGAAGGTACCGGTGTGATCGCCGGTGGTGCTGCGAGACCTGTGATCGAACTTTCGGGAATCAAAGATATCCTTACCAAGTCGATCGGCTCCAACAACCCCAACAACCTGGTCAGAGCGACGATTCAAGCCCTCGCCAGAATCAAAGCGTAAGGAGTAGGCATGTCACTACACAATCTGCAACCGGCTCCCGGTTCGACAAAAAACAGAAAAAGAGTAGGCCGAGGCCAGGGTTCGGGGACCGGCAAAACAGCCGGCCGCGGTAACAAGGGCCAGAAGTCAAGAACAGGCTACAAGAGAAAAAGAGGTTTCGAAGGCGGCCAGCAGCCACTCTACAAGAGACTGCCCAAAGTCGGTTTTGTCTCCAGCGTCGAGAAGCCTTATGTGATCAATGTGGAGCGCATCAAAGCGGTAGCCGAACTGGACGAGATCACTCTCGAGAGTATCAAGTCCGTTCATAAGCTTGGTAAAACTGTAACCAGAGTCAAATTGATCGGTGCAAGCGCCAAGGATCTTGCAGCAAAAATCAAAGACGAAGCCGTTACCACAAGCGGAAAATAAGATGGGAAACGCTTTAACTCAAAAGATCCTGATTACCTTGGGATTTCTTTTTGCCTATAGAGTTTTAGCCTATATCCCGACGCCGGGTGTTGACCTGGGTGTTATCAAAGAATTTTTCGATAACAACTCCAGCAATGCCCTGGGATTAGCCAATATGTTCAGCGGAAACGCGATCAGCCGTCTCAGTATTATCTCATTGGGTATTATGCCCTATATTACAGCCTCTATCGTTATGGAACTCCTCGCAGCTACCTTCCCTACACTCGGACAGATGAAAAAAGAGCGTGACGGAATGCAGAAATATATGCAGATTATTCGTTATGCGACAATTTTCATTACAGTCGTCCAGGCGATCGGTGTCTCGATGGGGCTTCAGAGTATGACGGGCAGAGGGGGCGAAAGTGCCGTGATGATCGATCCAATGACCTTCACCATACTGGCAACCTTCTCGATGCTGACCGGTACGATGCTTCTGATGTGGATCGGTGAGCAGATCACCCAGAAAGGTATCGGTAACGGTATCTCCCTGATCATCTTCGCAGGTATCGTCTCGGGGATCCCTTCGGCGATCTCCAATACGGTGCGAGCGGTCAATGCCGGGGAGATGAACTTCCTGGCCGTACTGGCGATCTTCGCGATTATGCTGATTACCGTCTTCGTGATCATCTATATCGAGCTGGGAGAGCGGCGGGTTCCGATCTCCTACTCGAGGAAGACGATCATGCAGAATCAGAATAAGCGGGTCATGAACTACATTCCTATCAAAGTGAACCTGTCGGGTGTTATTCCCCCGATCTTCGCATCTGCGGTTTTGATGTTCCCGCTGACGATGTTGCAGGCGAGTACCAATCCCTTCGTGACACGGATAGCGGATATTCTCGCTCCCGGTGGTGTCGTCTTCAACGTGGCAACCTTCCTGATGGTGATCTTCTTCGCATTTTTCTATGCGTCGATCGCTTTCAATGCCAAAGATATTGCCGACAACCTGAAACGCCAGGGCGGGTTTATTCCCGGTGTTCGCCCCGGTGAACATACCAAAGAGTTTCTCAATGAAGTGGCCAGCCGATTGACCGCTTCGGGTTCTCTCTATCTGGCGATTATTTCGACGGTACCGTTCATCTTCATCAACGGACTGGGCGCCAGCTTCTACTTCGGTGGAACCTCTGTTCTGATCGTCGTGCAGGTCGCACTTGATACGATGCGTAAAATCGAAGCACAGCGAACGATGAATCAATATGACACACTGGGCAATGTAGGTCTCTAATGGCGATACCTCTTCGCAAACCAGGCGAAATCACCAAGCTCCAAAAAGCGGGTGAGATCGTCGGAAAAACACTACAATATCTTCAAGACACCATCAAACCCGGCATGACGCTCAAAGAGATCGACGAGATGGGCGAAGCCTATGTCCGCGATTTGGGTGCTATCCCCTCTTTCAAGGGCCTGTATGGGTTCCCCGGCTCTGTCTGCACCTCGCTCAATGAGGTCTGTATCCATGGCGTACCAACCGATCAGGCGATACAGGAAGGTGACATACTGGGTTTGGATATCGGTACCAAACTTGATGGATACTATGGCGATGCCGCGATCACGATGCCGATAGGAGAGATCAGCGAGAAAGACAAAGCGCTGATCGATTGCTCCAGGGGAGCGCTCTATCATGCCATCGACCTGATCAGGCCGGGGATGCGCTTCAAGGAGCTGACGAAAATCCTGGAAACGTATATTAGAGGAGAGGGGTTCGTGCCACTGCGGGACTATTGCGGGCATGGTATCGGTACCAAACCACATGATGAACCCAATATCCCCAACTATCTCGAAGGTAAGCCCAATCAGGGCCCCAAGATTAAAAACGGAATGGTTTTTTGTCTGGAGCCTATGGTCTGCCAGGAGAGTGGGCATCCATTGCTGCTCGAAGACAAGTGGTCCGTACTGAGTGAAGACAATCTCCGTACCAGCCACTATGAGCATCAGGTAGCGGTCGTTGACGGCAAAGCACAGATATTGACAGCGGTATAAGACTACAGAAGCGGCCCTTCGGGCCCAATAGATAAAAATTACAAAAAAGGAAAACCATGGCAAAAGATGATGTGATAGAGATCGACGGCAAAGTGATAGAGGCATTGCCAAACGCAACATTCAGAGTAGAACTTGACAATAAGCATGTGATTTTGTGTCATATCGCAGGAAAAATGAGAATGCACTACATCAAAATCCTTCCGGGAGACAAAGTCAAAGTAGAGTTGACACCTTACAGTTTGGACAAGGGCCGTATCACTTTCCGGTACAAATAGAGACTCCAAAAGGGAAATTTAATAAACATTTCGGTATAATCCTCCTCCCTATTATTTCAGGTAATATTGGATATAGGCGGAAAACTGCGTGAAGAACTTTTGTGTAAAAAGCACTGCTTATTCAAGAGTTGGAGAGCAAATACTCAGCTCTCCACGCGATTCAGGACATTTCCAAGCGTCCACAAAAGTGCAAAATTAAGGCAGGAGACAACCATGAAGGTTAGACCATCGGTCAAAAAGATGTGCGATGATTGCAAGATTATCAAGCGCAAGGGTATTGTACGCGTGATTTGTAAAAATCCAAAACATAAACAGAGACAAGGATAAATATGGCTCGTATAGCAGGTGTTGATTTGCCCAAGAAGAAGAGAATGGAGTATGCCCTTACCTATATTTTTGGGATTGGCTTGACTACTTCAAGAAAAATTCTTGATGCAACAGGTATTGATTACAACAAAAGAGTGCACGAGTTGACAGATGCAGAAGCTGCGACGATTCGTAAAGAGATTCAGGACAACTTCATGGTCGAGGGTGACCTGAGAAAGAAAGTAGCGATGGATATCAAAGGTCTGATGGATCTGGGCAACTATAGAGGACTCAGACACAGAAGAGGCCTTCCTGTTCGTGGACAGAAGACCAAGACCAATGCAAGAACCCGCAAGGGCAAAAGAAAAACCGTTGGCGCGGCGTAAAGCAGGAGTAGAATAGAATGGCGAAGAAAAAAGCAAAAAAAAGTATTGCCAAAGGCGTTGTTTACGTAGCAGCGACCTTCAACAATACAGTGATTACAGTCACAGATGAAATGGGAAATGTGATCTCCTGGAGCAGTGCCGGCGCACTGGGTTTCAAGGGAAGTAAAAAATCTACTCCTTTTGCTGCGCAGCAGGCGGTAGAGGATGCATTGACCAAAGCCAAAGAGAACGGTATCAAAGAGGTCGGTATCAAAGTCCAGGGTCCAGGATCCGGCAGAGATACAGCAGTCAAAGCGATCGGTGCGACAGAAGGAATCCGTGTAACATTCCTCAAGGACATTACACCGCTCCCGCACAATGGATGCAGACCTCCCAAAAAGAGAAGAGTATAATTTAATCGGTAGAGAGAAATTCGTTACTGATCATTGAGGTAGGCATTGCGGGGCAATGCTTTTATCTATATAAGAGAACAATAGTTATTTAAAGGTGAATAGATGGCAAGATATACAGGTCCGGTTGAAAAACTGGAAAGAAGACTTGGCGTTGATCTTGGCTTGAAGGGTGAGAGAAGACTCGCCGGCAAGAGTGCTCTGGAGAAGAGACCTTATGCCCCAGGACAGCATGGACAAAGAAGAACGAAGATCAGTGAATACGGACTGCAGCTCAGAGAGAAGCAGAAAGCGAAATTTATGTACGGTGTCAGTGAAAAACAGTTTCGCTCACTCTACAAAGAGGCGAACCGCAAAGAGGGAAACACCGGTAGTATCCTGATCCAACTGTTGGAGCAGAGACTTGACAATGTGGTTTACAGAATGGGTTTTGCAACGACAAGAGCGGCTGCCAGACAATTCGTCAACCATGGCCATGTCCTCGTTGACGGCAAGCGGGTCAATATCCCCTCTTACCGTGTCAAAGCTGGACAGAAGATTGAGATCAAAGAGAAAAGTAAGACCAACCCCCAGGTTGTCAGAAGTATTGAGTTGACAAACCAGACTGGTATCGTGGAGTGGGTCGATGTTGACAAAGAGAAACTTTTCGGGATCTTTACGAGAGTACCTGAGAGAGAAGATATTTCCATTCCTGTCGAAGAGCGCCTAATCGTCGAACTTTACTCTAAATAATCAGTAAGGGTTAGCCAATGAAAAAAATTAAAGTCGCACCATTTATGCCAACAGAAGTTGAAGTCATCGAAGTGAGTGCCAACAGAGCGCAGATCATCGCATACCCTTTCGAAAGCGGTTATGCCGTGACACTTGCTCATCCATTGAGAAGATTGATTTTGAGCAGCTCGATCGGTTATGCACCTATTTCTGTCAAGATCGAGGGGGCAGCCCATGAATTCGATACGATCAGAGGAATGCATGAGGATGTCGCCGTCTTTATTATCAATCTGAAAAATATCCATTTCAAGATCAAAGATGAGAGCGAGAAGGTCGAAGTGAGCTACTCATTCTCGGGACACAAAGAGATCACAGCCGAGGACCTGAACAACGATAAGATCGAAGTGGTCAATGGAGACTTGCATCTTGCAACACTGAATGAAGATGCCGAGTTGAACTTTACCGTCGTGATTACCAAAGGTATTGGCTATGTGCCGAGTGAAGAGCTTCTCGATGAAGTGGAGAGTGATACGATTCCTCTGGATGCGTTCTTTACACCGGTGCGAAAGGCGAACTACAAGATAGAGCCTGTGCTGGTCGAAGACAATCCTGATTATGAGAAGATCACTTTCGATATTGTGACCAACAGCCAGATCGGTCCGGTCGAAGCGTTTACCAATGCACTGGAGACAATGCATAAGCAGTTGGCGGTTTTCAACGGTGTACTGGATGTCAATTTTGATACTACGCTGCCTCAGCCAAGCGGAAACGACAGCGAACTGAAGCCGTTTCTTCAGCCCGTAGATACATTGGGTCTGAGTGCAAGAAGCTTCAACTCTCTTGATAGAGCCGGTATCAAATATTTTGGTGAACTGGTCTTGATGGGTGAAAGCGAAATCAAAACAATCAAGAATCTCGGCAAGAAGTCACTCGACGAAATTAATGAGTGCCTCGAAGAGCATGGATATGGTGCTGAGTTTGAACTCAGTGATACGACAAGAGCAAATCTTGTCAAGAAATTAGAGAAACTTAAATAAAAAAGGATTCCCATGAGACATAAGCATGGATATCGTAGACTTACGAGAACATCTTCTCACAGAGCTGCGCTTTTGAAGAACCTCGCAATCGCCCTGACAAAAGAGGGGAGAATCGAGACAACTCTGCCCAAGGCCAAAGAGCTGAGCAGCTATTATGAAAAATTGATCACCAAAGCATCTGCCGGTGACTCCAATGCACATAGAGCAATTTTTGCACTGCTTCAGGATAAGGCAGTGACAAACAAGCTGGTGACAGAGATCGCTCCGGAGTATGCTGACCGAAAGGGCGGCTATACCAGAATCATCAAGACGCGTATGCGAAGAGGTGACGCTGCACCAATGGCAATTATCGAACTCGTATAATTCCAGAACAGACGCAGGGCCTCGTGCCTTGATGTCACAATACTTTTTCCTCCCACATTTTCCGATTTTCATTACTTGACAAAGCAATCTTTTTTATGTATAAATAGCCTAATCGTATCTCCGCAAGAGCATACAGGCAAAAATTTGCATACAATATACAATAAAAAGGAGAGAGATTGATTCCATTTACAGATGAAGAGTTGAGACCTGCTGTTGAGAATGTCATCGAGAAGGTGCGACCCTCGATCAAACTGGATGGCGGCGACATTGAACTGATCGCCATCAAAGATGGTGCTGTCTATGTTCAGTTGCAGGGTGCATGTGTCGGGTGCGCAAGCAGTGGTACCACCTTGAAGTACGGCGTGGAGCGCCAGATGAAAACATTGATCCATCCGGAGTTGACAGTGGTCAATGTACCGGTTGGATGGGAAGATAAATTGGATCAATTAGGATAGTGATGGTAAAAATAAGTAAAAACAGTTTACTCAAGCGTGCAGAAGCACAATTCGTCAGTGGAGATTATCGGCAGTCATTGCAAAGCTATGGATTGTTGCTCAAAGATTATCCCGAACTCGGCGAAGCAAAAGTCGGCGTCTACCTGAGTGACCTGGGAATGGAGAGCGAAGATGATGCGCAGGCACTCTTCGACTACTACCAGGTGATCAAGGAAGAGAAAGAGAATGCCGTAGAGATTATCGACAATATCATCCATACGCTTGACAACTCCAAAAACAGTCTTCAGCAGCTACTTGTAGACCCTATGAGGGAGGCTGAATTTGAAGACGGTATCCGTTATGCGGATTTTATGAAACTTGTCGATTCACGTGGAGATTTCAAGCAGGCATTTGAAGATATTATGTTCTCTACCAAGGTGGTCATTACCAATAAAAATGAATTTATCGACTTTGTCAAGCATTTGGCGGATGAGGGGTTTCGTGATATGGCATTGAATTATCTCGACGCTGCCTCCAGTGCGTTTGGCGATGACCAGGAGATCTATGCACTCTATCACAGTATCAAGGGAGAAGAGAAATGACGCTTCCTTTTGACGGTGGCAATTATAGTGCATTGACGGACGATACTGCACAGATCGACGAAAAGACACGCTTTCTTAAAACAGCACAGAACAGCCGCTATTGCGAAGCACTCGATACGCCTCCTCCCTTTATCACACCGCGTGAATTGATAGCACATTGGGGGCTTGACGAACTCAAAGTGGTCGGGGTGACAGGGACGAATGGCAAGACGACTGTGACGGCGGCGATCTACTCTTTTCTGCTGGATCTGGGTGAAAAACCTGCACTGCAGGGAACCAGAGGTTTTTTTGCGATTGAAGAGCGGCTTGAAGAGAAGGTGATGACGACTCCTTCGATCCTGCAGACGCTGCACCATATGAAAATGGCACGTGATCGCGGGTGTAACTATTTTATTATGGAGGTCAGCTCCCATGCGATTCATCAGGAGCGCATCGAAGGGATCGACTTCGCACTCAAGGTGCACACCAATGTCACCAGCGACCATCTCGACTACCACGGCACCGTGGAAGAGTACCGCAGAGTCAAGAGCCTCTTCTTTGCCGACGAATCCCCCAAGTTGCTGAACAAAGACGATATCAAGAGTATCACCTACAATCCCATTGGTGCCCAGAGTTACGGTGTCGATGAGCCTGCTACCTTTAAGGTGCAGGCATTCTCACTGCGTCACGGTATCACGGCAGGCGTGAAGCATCTCCAGGAGGAGGCATCTTTCCACTCTCCGATGGTGGGGCTCTTCAATCTCTTCAATCTGATGGCTGCGATCGGCTCTGTCGTGATGCTGACGGGCCGAAAGATTCAGGAGGTTTGTGATGTCGTGGAGAATTTCGCCGGTGTGGCGGGCCGCATGGAGGTGGTCAGCCGCGATCCTCTGGTGATCGTCGACTTCGCTCATACGGATGATGGGATGTTTCAGGTACTCGACAGTATCAAAGACAGGGATATCTCTGTGGTCTTTGGGGCCGGCGGCAACAGAGATAAAGGCAAGCGCCCCCGAATGGGTGCCGTGGCAGGTCGCTTCGCCAAAAAGATCTACGTCACCAGCGATAATCCCCGAGATGAAGTTCCTGAGCAGATCCTTGAAGATATTCTGGTGGGACTGCGAGGCAACGAGCGTGTGACAGCCACCCCGGACCGAAGACTCGCGATCAAGATGGCACTCGAGGCACTCGACAGAGACGAAGTGTTGCTGATTCTCGGAAAGGGCGACGAAGACTATCAGGAGATCAAAGGGGTGAAGCATCACTTTGATGATCGGGAAGTGGCTAGAGAACTGCTTGGATTGTAAGCTTGGCCCCGCTTTGTTTCACCCTATATTCATATCGAACTTCTCCCCCGTCTCCTGCGTTTTTTTATAGAGCAGATGTGCATGGATGATCTGCCAGGCGATCCACCCAAATGAGAGGATCGTCAGGGTCCCCGCCAGCAAAATCAATTTTCCTATCAAGAGTGACACCAGGAGTGTTATCATCGCGGCCAAATGAATCCAGAAGTGTTTTTTGGCTGTCCTGGGGTGGATTACTTCGTGCATCATCGGGGCAGTGAAGTAGCCCTGAGCGTTGAGGTGAAACCAAGTGAGGAAAGGGACGATCTTGTAGAACATCGCGAAAACCACACTGAGGCCAAATGAGACAAAGGCGATATAGCTCAATGCCTTTATTTCACTCTGAGGCATCACCATCGAGAGGAGCCAGAAGAGCATACTGAGGATCAGGCTTCCCATTCCCATTCTCCAGAACCAGATCGTCGCATCGGCAAGTGGGCGTTTTCGCTGGGTGAGCCGATAGAGTGTCAGGGCAGCAAAACCGATATAGACGAGCGCAAGTAGAATATCTACCGCGTGTGCGGCTGCAGGGGCAAGGTGCAGGAAAAGTACTTTGGCAACAAGCAGGAGCAGGATACCAGGCGTCAGGTAGCTTGTGATCCATTTGGGATAGGGTGGTGTGACGTAGAACATTTCGATGACTTGGAAAGAGATCGAGATGATCAGCAGTGCGATCCAGCCGAAGAGCCCGAAGCTGTAGTGCGCCTCCTTGACTTCACTGTAGTGTCCCCCCTCTGCCAGGCCGCTGAGAGAAAAGGTGAGATAGAGTGCCAGGATAATGAGTAGGGCAAAAGAGATCAACGCCAGCATCATTCCTCTGGATGAGGGGGTGTGATATGCTATGTTGGCGAGGTTTTTAATCATGATGACTGCAATACTCAACAGGCTTACGCCAAGAAGAAAGGAGGCCAGCCAGTAGAGAGGGTGATATTGAGGCAGACTGAAGGCAAAAAGCAGTGCGATCGTTCCCAGAACAAAAGGTGCCTGTACCCACCAGGACTTTTGTGTCGGTGCCGTGATCACGACGCCCGCAATCACCGGAAGCATCTGAAAGAGTGCGCCCAGCATAAAAGAGGCCATCACGCCGAGTGTCAGTATGTGTGTCAGCGTGATGGCCGAAACAGAAGAGGCATCGAAAATCGTGTTTTGATAAAAGAGTATCGCTACACCTGCCAGCATACCAAAAAGTGATGCCCCAAAGAAGAACCTGAAGACGACGCTGATCGGCGGCGCCTGATCGAGGGAGAGTCC
>JAOZOG010000009.1:16070-20676 GCA_029933395.1 Sulfurovaceae bacterium
TAAAGACTTTTCTATCAATTCATCCAGATTGATAGCTCTGTTTTTGCTGATCAGGATATGCCAGATACCTTCACTCTCTTCGTAGGTGAGTGATTTGAAATTCTGTCCCTCTGCCAGGCTGATCAAGGGAATGGGGTTTTTGCGGTGCAGCATATAGAAGTACTCGCTCTCGCCCAACTCCCTCAATGCGATGATCGCCTCTTCGAGAGGTTTGGGGTGCTCCATCTCTCTGGCATCCAGATAGATTTTTGTCACAGAACGACTCTCTTTATCTTTTCGAGTGTTTCCTCTTTGACTTCCGGAGGCAGCATTCTGTCACACATTGCATAGAGCATCTGCTCCTCTTTCATGTTGTGTTGTTGCAGGAGAATCATCATCGATTCTGCCAGGGAGAGGTAGGCATCGCGATCCTCGTTTTCGAGTGCTTCCGCCATCTTTCCGATCAGCCCTTTGACCTGCTCGTGTTCGTGGCGCATCACCATCGTGGGGCCTTCCGAGCTGCCAGTCTGTGCCTCGAAGGCAGGGAAAAGCTCCTCCTCTTCCTCCTTGAAATGTCTGAGTGTTTCGTTGGCGAAAGCCAGGAAGCGATCGTTTGCCACTTGCCATTCATTGAGGGCGACAGCTTCTTCTGCACCCGCGAAAAGCGTATCGCACTCTCTATGCTCCGCTTTCATATAGTTGGAAATGATCATAGGGTATCCTTTGTGTTGGTTTATTCCGGATTATCGGGTGATCGTGATCATCGAATCCCAGAGATCCCTGGAGAGCAGGATCTTCTCTACCCGTTCCTGCCAGAGTTGACCGAAGCGTGACAGCTCCTCTTCGGAAGCCTGTCCCTGAAGCGCTTTTCCCATCAGGGGCTGCATTTCAGGAGAGGGGGGAATGGATGAAGGATTGTAATCGAGTTCGATAGTTTCGTTTGTGTCGAGATTGGTCAATCTCACTTCGCTCTGAATGGGCGCATCGTAGGAGATGAGGTTGTTACGGCTGAAGTTCCCCTGTATTCCCTTGAAACCGCCCGCTCCACTGGCCCCGACGATAAAGGCGATGACATTGCCGACGACACCGGTGACACCGTTTGTCAGAGCATCTCTCATCTCGACTTTGATTCTGCCTCTTTGGGGAAGCGTGTCCGGGTAGAGTGCTTCGACTCCTTTGAGTGCCATCAGGTAGGCTCCTGCGACTGTTGGGCAGGAGTGGCCTGCAAGCTTGACGCAATCGAGATAGCATATCTCCATATCGCCCCCTTCAAATGCGCCGAGGAACTCGCTGAGAGGGTCGTGAAGCTGTATCGGTTCTACTTTGTCGAAAAATGCCGGATATTTCATAACTATACACTCCTGTAATTTACTTGCGACCATTCTACTCTTTTCGTACAGTGTTTATGTTGACATTTATCAAGCGGTTTGTAGCATCCGCTGTGAAAACTAAACCGGAGAGCAAAGGTTGAATAGAGGTTATTTTGCTAAAATTGCATAAATAGGAGTAAATGTCTCCTAATTAAGAATTTAAAAGGATCAACTTATGATAAATGGCGTACCTCAACCCGCATACTATATCTTCAAATGCCAGCAGTCGGCACCTCCGGGAATGCCAAAGCCAAGCTGTGTCAGTCAGAACGACCCTGAGTCACAGGCACTTTTTCAGCACCTTGCACAGTCATTGATGCAAAAAGGAATCATCGGAACCGTGCAGCCGATTCAGACCAGCTGTCTCAACCGTTGCCAGCAGGGACCTGTCATGCTCGTAGAGCCGGGACATACGATGTATGTGGAGCTGACAAAAGATAAAATCGACAGAATTATCGATGAACATATTATCGGAGGCAATGTCGTTGACGAGTATGTGATCCCTGAAGAGATGTGGGGAGAGCCTGTAGCACCTTCCGAAATGACGCGTTAGGGTATTCCCTGATAGTTGTTTTTGTGCTATAATAGGTTTATATAAGAGAGAGGAGAGAAGGCGTATGACTATTACGATGCTCTATAGCAAGATACATCGGGCGACTGTGACCGACGCAAATCTCAATTATGTAGGTTCCATTACGATCGACAGGGATCTGATGGATGCTGCCGCGATGAGAGTGGGACAGAAGATCGATATCGTCAATGTCAACAATGGCGAACGATTTTCGACCTATATCATTCCCGGAGAACGGGGAAAAAGAGAGATGTGCCTCAATGGTGCTGCCGCACGGAAAGTCCATATCGGAGACAAGATCATTGTGATCGCGTACGCTTCGATGACTGAAGAAGAGGCAGACAAACATCAACCAAAAGTCGTGATCCTGAATGATGATAATACGATCGCGCAGACCTTTGAAGGATTGGAATAATGAAGAGGAACCATCATGTTTGAGGGTTTGAATCTGGGTGATATGGGCAAAATGCTGGAGCAGATCCAGGAGAAAGCCAAAGAGGTTCAGGAGCAGTCCAAAAATGTACAGTTCACCGCCAAAGCAGGCGGTGGAATGATAGAGCTGACAGCCAATGGACTGGGCGAAGTGATCGATCTTCAGATAGACGATTCGCTTCTGGAGGACAAAGAGTCACTGCAGATTCTTTTGATCTCTGCTATGAACGATATCTCAAAAATGATAGAAGACAATAAAAAGTCCCAGGCAATGGGAATGATGGGCGGAATGAATCCTTTCGCTTCCTCTTGAGTCTGCTTTTCCCGACTCGCCTCTTTTTTCTCCATTTTTTTCGACAATGCTATATCTTTTGGGATGTAAAAGATATGCCTTAAAAGAATAATGAAATAATACAGAATGAATAGATAAGGAAAAAATGATGAATGCACTACTGGAAGCGATCGATAGAGACAATCTCGTCAAAATGAGAGAACTGCTCGAGGGAGGCATAGACCTCTCTCGCCCTGTCATTATCGGTGAAGAGTATGAGCTCGATGAGCCCGATGAGATAGGCATTCTTTTTTACGCGATACGCAACCGCGCCAGTCTCGAAGCGATAGAGTTGCTGTTGGAGTTTGGTGTGAACTTGACGGAGTGTGACGAAAACGGTATCTCCGCACTCGATACGGCGATCAAGTTCCGGCGGCACGATATCATGAACCTCTGTCTCGATCGTGGTATCGATGTCAACAAAAGCCAGAGAAGAAGCGGTATTACACCCCTGATGCTGGCCTCCTGCTTCAGCGATACCAAAACAGCACAACTCCTGCTCGACTACGGTGCCGATATCAATGCGACAGACCGAAGCGGAATGAGCCCCAAGGATTATGCCCGAAAATTGGGCCAGAAAAAGATGCAGGCATTTCTGGAAGAAAAAGGGGGACGCTTCTCTGCTTATCCCGAAGAGTAGTCTATCTGAAGTTTGTAGAGTAGTATGCCCATCAAAGCACGAGGGCGGTGAAGAGAATGTATAATAGATGTAGATTTATTGCAAAATGCAGTAGACAAAATTTTATCTAAAGGGGCCAATATGGCAAAAACATTGAAAAAGAAAACAGTAAAAAAGATCGCAAGCAAAGCGACAGACAAAGCGGTAAAGAAAAAGGTTATCTCCAAGAAGAAGGCAAAAGCGGTCAATAAAAAAGTGACAAAAGCTGTCCTGAAAAAGAAGCCTACAAAGAAAAAAACAGCTAAAAAAGTTGCAAAAAAAGCGATCAAAAAAGCGAAATAAAAAGTAGGGAGTGGCGAAGGCCGCTCTCTATACCCCCTTAATTTTCTTACCCCTGTATCCATGTCAGCACTCCTTCCCATAAAATATAATACAAAAGTAAACACTGTTGCCACTTTGTAGCTCTTTTGGTATATACTGTTATTATAAAAAACATAGCAAGGAAGAATTACAATGAAAAAAATAGCACTCTCTGCAGTTGTTGTTTCGATGCTCGCCGCCACAGGAGTACAGGCGGATACCGCCAGCGATATCCGAGAGATGAAGTCTATGATGAAGATGATGAATCAGCGTCTTGCCAAGCTCGAAAAAGAGAATCAGGCTCTCAAGAGTCAGCTCAAAAGCAGCAAAAAGAGCACGAAAAGTAAAAGCAGCATGCATCTTGCCAAATCGTCCAAACCCGCAAAAAAAGTACACACTGGCAGTGCCGTACCAGCTACGTCTCAGGAGCAGACAGCCTTGGAGAAGAAGTTTGCCAAAGCGACCGTGGTCAAATCAAAAGCACCGGTGCTGAAATTCAGCGGGCTCCACTATCTCGGATTTGTCGGGAACAATGCAGACTATATGGACGGCTCAACCAGCAGCAGTACCTACTTCGAAACGCGACGTAACTATCTCCAGGTCAAAGCCTACTTTGCTGATGATCCCAAAAGCTATATGCGTGTCACACTCGATACCCATCAGGTACACAACAGTGTGGATGACGATTCGGATATCCACTTCGGCAATACCGGCGACTGGGAAGTGCGGCTGAAGTATGCCTATCTCTATCTGGATGATATCCTCCCCTATACCGGCGTAGAATTCGGACAGGCACACCGGCCGTGGATCGACTATGAAGAGCATCATGGATGGTATTATCGGTCGATTCAAAAGACTTTCGTCGAAGCCAAGCATGGAGCAGACTGGACCAACTCCGCAGATCTGGGGATCAACTTCAAGACCAAAACAGAGTATTTCTCGAG
>JAOZOG010000009.1:20776-23265 GCA_029933395.1 Sulfurovaceae bacterium
AATCAGGAGGCCTTCCTGCTGGCTGCCCAGTATCTCAAGAGCAACAGTGCAGCCGATAAATATGCCGGAAAAGGCTGGTCGGTCAACGGTGAGCTGAGGCTGGGTGCCTTCTCCGATTCGATGGACGGATTTGGACTGCTGGCGCGATATGACGATTTCACTTACGATTTCTACAAGCTCGATGAGAAGAAGACAGCCTTTGCGGGACTCTTCTACGACTACAATAAAAATATTGAGTTCATCTTCAACTGGGAACAGGACAAGACGACGTATGATGCACTCTACAGCGAGCCGAAACCTTCCGACAAGACTAAAAACGACGCTTACCTCTTCACGACACAGGTCAAGTGGTAAGTGATTGGTGAGAAGGAGTCTTCCGGCTCCTTCTTATGTCTGTATCCTACTGTAGACAATGTTGAATCTTCACCAGATCATTCTAAAGAAATTTCTCCTCAGTTTTTTGGTACTCTTCTGTTGACTTGGAAGCAGGGTCTATCGCCACGCTTTCCAGCTGTTGATCAAGCCATTGGTAGATGCGTCGTGGCTTTCGACCGCGCTGATGCTCTCCAGTTCCGGCAAAATCTTTTTGGCCAGTTGTTTGCCCAGCTCTACGCCCCACTGATCGAAGCTGTAAATGTTCCAAATGACACCCTGTACGAAAATCTTGTGCTCGTAGAGTGCGATCAGTTTCCCCAGGCTTTTTGGGGTGATCTTTTTGAGTAGGATAGAGTTGGTCGGGCGGTTGCCTTCGAATACCTTGTGAGGGATGAGGTCAGCGACCTCTTCGAGGCTTTTGCCCTCGGAGAGAAACTCTTTTTCAACTTGCTCACGTGTTTTACCGAAGGCCAGTGCTTCAGTCTGAGCGAAGAAATTGGAGAGCAGGATGGGGTGATGCTCCCCGATGGGATTGAGTGACTGCGCCGGTGCGATAAAGTCGCATGGAATGAGCTTGGTTCCCTGGTGGATCAGCTGGTAGAAGGCGTGTTGTCCATTGGTGCCCGGTTCGCCCCAGATGATGGGTCCCGTCTGCCAATTGACCGGCTCGTTGCGTCGGCTGGTCGATTTGCCGTTGGACTCCATATCGCCCTGCTGAAGATAGGCGGAGAAGCGATGCAGGTACTGATCGTAGGGGAGGATGGCGATGCTTTCCGCTCCATAGAAATCGTTGTACCAGATACCGAGCAGTGCCAGAATGACCGGCAGGTTATCGGTATAGGGGGTGTTGCGGAAATGCTCATCCATCTCGTGTGCCCCCTCGAGCAGTTCGGTGAAATGCCCAAAACCGATTGTCAATGCGATAGAGAGGCCGATCGCAGACCAGAGTGAATAGCGCCCCCCGACCCAGTCCCAGAACGGAAACATTTGGTCGGTATGGATACCGAAGGCTTTGACGGCTTCGGCATTGGTAGACATCGCGACAAAGTGCTTGCTGATGGCGGCTTCGTCTTTGGCTGCCTCGAGAAACCATTCGCGTGCCGTATGCGCATTGGTCATCGTCTCCTGGGTTGTGAAGGTTTTGGATGCGATCAGGAAGAGTGTCGTTTCGGGATCGAGTCGCTTGAGTGTCTCGGCGATATGGGTACCGTCGACATTGGAGACAAAGTGTGCCTCGATATCAGGAAGCTTATAGTAGCGCAGTGCTTCGGTCACCATCACGGGCCCCAGGTCCGAGCCCCCGATACCGATATTGACGATGTCGGTAATCTTCTTGCCGGTGTAGCCCTTCCATTCGCCGCTGTGGACTTTGGTGCAGAATGTTTCCATCTGTTTCAGTACGGCATTGATCTCGGGCATCACGTCACTGCCGTCTACTTTGATTGCGCTATTACTGCGGTTGCGAAGCGCAATGTGCAGTACGGCACGATCTTCGGTTCGATTGATCTTTTCACCCGTAAACATCGCTTCAGTTGCACCTTTGAGGTCGGCCTCTTCGGCAAGTTTCAGCAGTGTTTCAAAAATGCGTTCATTGATACGATTTTTGGAAAAATCCAACAGGAAGTCGTCGCCCTGTCTTCGGGTAAATTTTGCAAAGCGCTCCGGATCATTGGAGAACCAGTCACGAAGGTGGGTCTCTTTGGTCTCCTGATAAAGACGCTCCAGTTCTTTCCAGGCTTTTGTCGAGGTGGGGTCGCTGTTTTTCAGCATAGTAGCTCCTTTTACTGTTTCGATACCTTCTCTGCTCACAGTTTTTGCCGGCATCGGTGGGTCAATTTTTCTCTCCGTCAGGTATATTCGCAGAAAGTATTGTTTGCATTATACTCCTATTGCCGTAGTAAGAAGATTACATTTCTCTATGGAAGCAGATAGGGGTACCAGCAAAATCAATACTTTTTTACATCATAAGTGACGGTCAATTTATAAGTCTCGTCGGGTTTCAGCAAAATAGTGTACTGAGCTTCAAAGGCATTGATCTCCTCTTTGCTGCACTGCTTGTCACAGTTGTCCGTGACGGTTAGTTTGCCCTGATTGGTCGGGACACTTTTTTGGAG
>JAOZOG010000107.1 GCA_029933395.1 Sulfurovaceae bacterium
GTACCCATGATCGGGAAGTGTGCCGGCCAGGAGGTCGCCAGCTTGAGTTTGACCTTTTTGCCCCTGATGATATTGACCGATCGTTTCTCTTCGGCCCTGTGGCATCCGGAGAGTGCCAGTGCCGTAGCACCGATCGCTGTCGTAGTGATAAAATCCCGTCTTTTCATCTTGATTCCCTTTGTCAATGATACATTGTGGCGATAATCGCGTACGAGACAAAAAACATCAAATGGGAGATCCCCTCGAAGTAGTTCGTCTCCCCGTCATCGGTCGTCTTCCAGGCCAGAAGGATCGTCAGAATCAGTGCGCCGATCTGAAAGGCGTTGAAATCCAGTGTCAGGTAGATACCGTTGGCATAGGCCATCGCCATCAGGACGGGAACCGTCAGCATGATAGAGACAGTCGATGCCCCCATCGCGATATTGACGACCCTCTGGATCTGATCATCTCTCGCTGCTTTAATCGCTGTCATAATCTCCGGTGAAACGGCAATGATCGCGATGATAAGACCCGCAAGCCCGGTCGACATACCGACATCTCTCGCAACGATCATCCCCTCCTTGGCAAAGATCTCTGCGAGTATTCCGATCAGAAAGATAAATCCGAAGATCGCCAGAAGATTGCCGAGATTGTTGAATTTGTCGAAGAGATAATCCTCCTCCTCTTCCTCCTCTTCTCCCTCGTGTTTTCGGAGTCGGAAGAGACGGCTTTTGGCTGTCGCTTTGAAGAAGTGCTGGTGTGTTTTGGTCTGAAAGATGAAGATCGCGATGTAAAAGACCATCAGTGTTGCCGCGATCATCACGGAGGCCTGGAAAAGTTCGTTTTTGTCCGTATCGGTATAGTTGATGATACTGGGTACCAGCAGGGCTGAGGCGGCGACGAGAAGGATCGTCGTATAGGTGCTGGAGGTATCTTCATTGTGCTCCTGCTCTTTGTAGCTCAGCCCTCCGATGAAGACAGCAAGCCCAAGCAGGACATTCATATCGACGATCACGGCAGAGATGATACCCCCTTTGACCGTCTCGAGAGCCTGGGGTGCGTGGGCACTCTCCAGAATGATCATAAAGAGCAGGACAATCTCGACAGCCACTGCCGAGAAGGTCAGAACGAAGCTGGCATACGGCTCCTCGAGACGCTCTGCCAGTATCTCCGCTATCTCCGAAACGGTGACAGAGAGTGCGCCGATCGCCAGTGCGGCAGAGAGGACCGCGAGATAGGGGTGTCCTGCCTTGTGCATAAAAAAGGCTGCCAGCCCAAACAGAATACCCAGAATAATATCAAGATAGTGGCTCAAAAAAGGGGGGAGGTGAAAAATACTTTGGTGACGCGAGGGAGGTTGCGAATCCAATCTGATGACTCCTGTTTTTTAGTTAGAGATAGTAACATATCAAGCTTAATGGATCATAAAAAGGAAAAGCGGTGAAATGCCCGATATGTACTCATCTCTGTCAATATTTCGATGATCTGTCATCACGGGTTGGCTATTACCACTGCCACCGCTGTGCCCTGATCTTTAAATCACCCGAACATTATCAGGATTTCGACGCACAGAAGAAGCGCTATGACCTGCATCAGAACGACGAAGAGGATGCGGGATACCGGGCCTATTTCGGGCGTTTTCTGGATTTTGTGCTGCCCAGGGTACCGGGGGTGCGAAATGCTCTGGATTACGGATGCGGGGCGACGTCACTGTTGGCTTCGATGCTGGAAGAGGAGGGGGTCGCCTGTGACAGCTACGACCCGATCTACCATCCCGATCCTGCCTATCGGGAAAAACGTTATGATTTGATCGTTTCTGTGGAAGTTTTCGAACATCTGCACCATCCGGAAGAGGTTTTTTCGGAGTTGCTGGAGGGGCTCAGACCGGGCGGCTACCTGGCGATACAGACACAGTTTCATCCGGATAGCGAAAGTCAGTTTCTGAAGTGGTACTACCGTTTGGACCCGACCCATATCTTTTTCTTCAGGCCGGAAACGTTTCATTATCTTGCAGAACGGTACGGATGCCGTTATATCGGAGATGATGGTGAAAAAGTTGTTGTGATTCAGAAGGATCGGAGCAGAGCCGAAACTTGAGGTGCTCTTGATTCGTTTTTTATGCCGTGAGTCCCCCTGCCGGCTTACATCTCTTTGATAGAGTCGGCGAAACGATCGACGGCTTCCCAGTCGGTAAACTCTTTGACGGTATTGGGGTCGGTGGGGCCTTTGGTCATCCACATGATGAAGCGTATCATCTGCCTGTCGAAGACGCCATACTTTTGATAGTCGAGCATTCCGGCAAAGACGGCCAGATGTTTGGGTTTCCAGCTGATTTGCTTGAGGAATTTGACGAGATAGGGGTTGGTGTCCGGTTGATTCTTTTCAGGTTTTCTGGCGACCACATTGACAGAGAAGAAGGCATTGGATTTGCTGTCGAGCAGTTTCTCGTTTTTTTCGATGAAGTTGTAGACATCTTTGTGGTGCTTGCCGTAGCGGATGCTGGCACCGATGATGATCGTATCATAGCTTCCGAGGTCGAGCGAATCAGCTGTCACTATGGGATGGAGCTCGATTTCGTTTTCCTCCGCACGAACTCTGTCGGCAATATATTCTGAAATCTTTTTGGTATGATTGTCTGTGGTGGAGTAGAGTAAAAGCGTTTTTTTGATAACGGATCCTTTATTATGGATTATATTTTTTCTGACATCCTGCTAGAAGAGGGAGTACTCCTCTTTGATCTGCTTGAGGATGCTTTTGTCGAGTGTATAGATGAAGGCGTAGTTGAAGTGGACATTTTTGAGTATCTCCCGTACTTCCTCTTCGGACTCGAACCAGAAAGGACGCGAGAGGTTTTCGACTTTGGTTCCCGGAGGGGTCAGGACGATACTCTTGACCCAGGTACCATTGTATTTGAGGTACTCTCTGGCCAGATCGATATCTCTGAGATTATCGGTGAAGATCACCACTTTGTCGCTGCTGGCGGAACGGGTGGTATTGAGATCTCCGTCGATGAAGACAGGGATGAAGTGCTTGGTGTACTTGATGCGGTCGATTGCGTAGGGGAGGTCTTGTGCTTCGCAGAATGCAACCACTCTGAGCAGAGTATCGAGGTGGAAAGGGGCGAGCTCTTTGTCCTGGTAGACAAATCCGCCTACCTTGAACGTCGTCTTGAAGAGTGTATCCATCACGGGGTACCCCTCTACATCCTTTTTGAGTCGTTCGATATCGGGTTTGATATGCTTCATCAGCGCTTCATCTGTCCCCACAAAGAGCTTTTGCCTGGAGTTGAGAATCTGCTCGAACGCCTTGCGCCAGTCTGCAGAGATGAAAGCGATATTGCTTTTTTGGAGCAGGATCATTTTGAGGAAGCTCTGTTCGTGTTCACTCAGGAGATAAAACTCCGCCTCTTTCTCCAAAATCGCATAGCGCAGCAGTTTGAATGCGGCATCCTCTACCGACTCGACCTTGATCCAGGCGATTTCCGGGTCACTGATCGCTATCTCGTCACCGCTGTAGACGATCGCATAGGCGCCGTTTTCCAGTGCTGTGGCGATCTCTTCGGCATCGGCAGAGAAGAAGAGGTCGCCATGTTCGACCTTGGAAGGGAAGACTGTCGCGCCTTCGATCGCCTGGATGGTTGGTTCATTTTGCAGTGTGCCGTCGGTCAGATTGAGCAGAGAGTCGATTGTCATCATTATCCTATCGGGGTGCCGTTGGCTTTGGGTGATTCGGGCCGTATCAGGCTCAGGCCATCGGCATCTTTGGCAGCGAGCAGCATCCCTTCACTCTTCATTCCCATCAGTTTGGCAGGTTTGAGATTGGCTACGACACAGACCTGGGTATCGACCAGTGATTCTGCACTGTACCACTCCTTGATCCCGGCAACGACCTGTCGGGGCGTCTCCTCTCCGATATCGACCTGGAGCAGGAGCAGCTTTTTGCTTTTGGGTACCTCTTCGGCCTTGACGACCGTTCCAACTTTGAGAGAAGTCTGGAAGAACTGGTCGATGCCGATCAGGGAAACACCTTCCTCTTTTTTGGATTCTTCCTTTTGGGATGCTTTTGGCGCTTTTTTCTCCTCTTTGGGAGCCTGGGCCTCTTTGCTTTCAGGTTCACTATGCGCCAGAAGTGCCTCCTCGATGCGAGGGAAGAGGGGTGGGATCTTCTCGATCACGAAAGCCCCCAGTGGGGCATTCTCTTTGATCAGTCGGGTCCAGCTCTCATAGCTGATCTCAAATCCGAGTGCCGCAGCGATTTTGGGTGCAGTCTGAGGCATCACAGGGTCGAGCATGATGGAGACTTTGGCGAGGATCGTGGCAATCAGGCCGTTGAGTGCCATCGCTTCTTTCTCTCTTCCCTCTTTCATCAGGGTCCATGGTTGATACATGTCGATCGCTTTGTTGGCGATACTCAGGGGGCGCCACAGCTCTTCAAGATAGCGGTGAAGTTGCATATCGAAAAGGAGCGGTTCGAGTTTTTCGAGTGAGGCGTTGACCTCATCGAGCTCTTCCTGATAGTAGTCACCGACTGCGCTGCACTCTACGCGGCCTTCAAAGTATTTTCCGCTCATTCCGATCAGTCTGTTGAGAAGATTGCCCAGATCATTTCCGAGGTCGGAGTTGATACGGTCGATCAGCGCTTTCTGGCTGAAATCCCCGTCTCCGCCGAAGGGAACCTCCCGGAGCATAAAGTAGCGGAAATTATCCAATCCGTACGCATCGGCTACCTCTTTGGGGTTGACCACATTGCCCTTGGATTTGCTCATCTTGGCACCGTCTCTCGTCCACCATCCATGGGCAGCGATATGTTTGGGCATAGGCAGATCGAGGCTCATCAAAAATGCCGGCCAGTAGATCGCGTGAAAACGGAGGATATCTTTGCCGATCAGGTGGACACGTGCCGGCCAGAAATCCATCAGCTTCTCATCTGTTCCATATCCCAGCCCTGTGACATAGTTCATCAGGGCATCGAGCCAGACATACATCACATGTTTGGGGTCGTTGAGTTCGGGTGGAAGTTTCACACCCCAGTCGAAACTGGTCCGGGTGATCGAGAGGTCATCCAGTCCCCCTTCGACGAAGCGGATCACTTCGTTGCGCTTGCTTTTTGGGAGGATACAGTCGGGCCGCTCGTTGTACCAGTCGAGCAGTTTGTCCTGATAGTTGGAGAGTCTGAAAAAGTAGCTCTCCTCCTCTACCAGCGAAGTCGCCCGCCCGCACTCGGGACAGAACTCATCATCGACCAGTTGTGACTTGGGAAAGAAGGTTTCGCAGGAGATGCAGTAGTGTCCCTTGTAGACATCTTTGTAGATATCTCCTCTCTCCTTCATTTTCAGGAAAGCTTTCTGTACACCGATCTTGTGCTCTTCGTCTGTCGTGCGGATGAATTTGTCATAACTGATCCCGAAATCATCCCAGAGGTTTTTGAAGGTGGCGGAGATCTCGTCAGCATACTCCTGGGGTGTTTTTCCCCTCTCCAGCGCTGAGTGTTCGATTTTCTGGCCGTGCTCGTCCGTACCGGTCAAAAAGAAAGTCTCCAGGCCGCTCATTCGGGAGTAACGCGCGAGTGTATCCGCGATGATCGTCGTATAGGCATGGCCGATATGGGCGATATCGTTGACATAGTAGATGGGGGTGGTGATATAGGCTTTTTTGCAAGACATGGCTTTTCCTAACAAATGAGTTTTGGATGGTAAAAATATAAAGATGATATTATCGAAAAAGAGCTGTAGGGCGGGTGAAAGGAGGGAGACTTAGCGTCTCCCCTCATTTGTAATGGCTCTGTTTCCTCTTGCCTGACTCCTTGTGTGGCTGCTGTTTCTCTGTGTGGCTGTATGATTTTTTGTCGAATGGTTGCGCTTTGACGTGGCGTGTGTACCTCTCTTCTGTTGCGTCGAGTGGGCTCTGCTGTTCCCTCTATGGCTGGCAGTGTGGCCTTTTGAGAGGGAGTGGGACTGGATAGCTTTGCGGTTTTGGTAGCGATGCACCTCTCCACGGCTTTGTCTCTTTGGATGTTGTGACGCAGTGGTATGGCGGTTTGTTGTATTGTGTCGGTTTCGCGTTGTATGCGAACGGTGCGCCTGCCTTGTGAAATTGTTCTGTACACGGTTGTGTGTCTGGCCTTTTCCCCGGTTGAACGTTCGTGTGGTGTTTTGGTATCGGTTGCCGGTGGAGTGTTGGTTTCTATTGTAGCTCTTCTGCATATTCCTCTGCTGG
The DNA here is from genome assembly GCA_029933395.1 of Sulfurovaceae bacterium. Lineage (GTDB taxonomy): Bacteria > Campylobacterota > Campylobacteria > Campylobacterales > Sulfurovaceae > SZUA-451. The sequence goes on from JAOZOG010000107.1 coordinate 6,195, forward strand.
TTTCTGCCCTGGTGTGCCGACTGTTTCCTATTGTGTGTTTGATAGTGGTGCACCTGTCTGTTTTGACTTTGTTTGCCCCGGTGGTGCTGACGCTTGGCAAACGAACGGTTGGGGTATCTTCTGGCATAGTCGTTTCGCCTGACCTGCTTGTGCAGTTGCCTGGCATAGGTGTTTCTGCGTACTGTCGTTGTGCGATAGCGATGTCTTTTGTTGATATGCTTATAGACATGTCTGCGGTAGTAGGGTGCCGGCATCGGTCTCCAAGGGCGGTAGTGACGGGGATAGTAACCCCACCGGTAGTGTGAATAGTAGGGGCGATGGTAGCCTGGCCCCCAAAAATAGTTGAAGATAACCGGTGTATAGACATAATAGGGTTCGACAATATAGTTATATCCATAGAGATAGGGATCACCAACGATCTGTACATAGGTATTGTCATATCCGCCCCTCGAGACCTCTATCGTGGCGACATCCTGGTACATATTGGGACCGACGACAGCCTGTATGACGATCAGGTGGATGCCGTTTCGAGTCGTTTCGATCACGCGCAGATAGTCCACGCGATAGTCACCGTTGAGATCGAGATTGGAAATTTGCAGGTTTGGGTCGTTGAGTCTCCACTCAAAATCGGCCAAATCTCTGGATTCTCCAAAGAGTGAAGCGACAGCATTGAGGTCAAGGTCATAGCTGATATCCTCATTTTGTGCATAGATGGTACTATTTTGATACGCAAAGAGTGATGGCGTAGTGGTGATAAAAAGCAATGCGATAAAGATAAGCGCAGAGAGTCTGCAGACAGATTTCATAAAGTCTCCTTAGGGAAGTTTATTGCATCATGACAGAGAAATGTGTATGGATTGTGAAA
>JAOZOG010000431.1 GCA_029933395.1 Sulfurovaceae bacterium
GAATGGCCTGCTGAAAGGTCTCAAAGTCAAGGTGATAGAGCGGATAGTCCAGTTCCCAGAGAAAGGCTTGTATCTTCCTGACTTCGTCGCTTCAAACTTAATCAAACATTAAAACCCCACTAACAGGGCCTTTGCAGGCCATATTCTTCTTCTTTTGGGTGACCCATCACCTTTTTGAAGGTATAATTGCCTATGTTCATCCGAAAAAAGAGGAATAAAAGCGGGAGTGTCAGTATTCAGATACTCCAAAAGCGGGGACGTCACAACAAACTGATACGTACTATCGGATCAGCCAGAAAAGAAGAGGAGATTGAACAACTCTACCAGGAGGCCTATCGCTATCTTTCCGGATACAACCACCAATCACAATTCGCTTTTCTGAGTGAACACGACGAGACAGTGCTTGCATTCCTCGAAACACTTAGTAATGACAGTGTTCGTGTCATAGGCGGAGAACTTGTATTTGGCGCCCTCTTCGATACAATGGGGTTCGATGTCGTCAAGAACCCATTGTTTCGAAGTCTTGTCATTTCCCGTATCATCTATCAGGGTAGCAAACTTAAAGTGACCCAATATCTACAGCGTTACGAACATCGTGATATTTCCGTACAGAGAATCTATCGCTTCCTGGACACTTTTCATCGTCACTACAAAGAACAGATCGAACGTATTGCCTTTGAGCACACCAAAAAAATTCTGGGTGCCATCCACGTTGTATTTTATGATATGACCACACTCTACTTCGAGGCTGAAGATGAAGATGATTTCAGAAAGATCGGTTTCAGCAAAGACGGAAAGTTTCAAAAACCCCAAATAATGCTGGGGCTGCTGGTGGGGGAGAAAGGGTATCCTATTGGCTACGAACTCTTTGAAGGCAATACTTTCGAGGGGCATACATTGATTCCGGTGCTCGAGAGATTCCAAAGCAGATTCGATTTGGACAGACCCATTATCGTAGCCGACAGCGGACTGTTGAACAAAGAGAATATTCGAACGCTTCAGAAAAAAGGCTATGGCTACATTCTCGGTGCCCGCATCAAAAAGGAAAAAGAGAGTCTCACTCAAAAGATCCTGGCACTGAAGTTCGATGCGGATGGCGACTTTGGGGAATTGCAGCGTGAAGATGGTTCACGACTGATTGTGGCCTATTCGGACAAGCGGGCAAAAAAGGATGCCCACAATCGTCAAAGAGGACTGAAAAGATTGGAAAAGCGTGTTAAGAGTGGCAAGCTGACTAAAGAGCATATCAATGCCAGAGGATACAACAAATACCTAAAGCTCAATAATGAGATCAACGTAGAGATCGACTACCAAAAATATGAAGCCGATAAAGCGTGGGATGGGTTGAAAGGATACATTACCAATACATCCCTCGATGCCAAAACAGTGATGGGGAACTATGCCAGCCTGTGGCAGATCGAAAAAGCGTTTCGAATGAGCAAGAGTGATCTGAGAATCAGGCCAATCTATCACTTTACGAAACGACGTATCGAAGCACACATTTCGATCAGTTTTGTTGCCTATGCCGTTTATAAAGAGCTGGAAAGACTTCTTTATAAGTATCGAGCACCATTTGGTATCAAGACAGCCAGAGAAATTGTACAAACGATGTATCAGATTGACATTACCCTTCCCGATGCCGGTATTCAAAAGAGTCTATTGTTGAAAATGAACGAAGAGCAGCGGATGCTACTTGATATTGTTCGTGCGGAGAGTGGGTGACCCAGCGACGAAGTCGGGAAAGTATGGTCATTGTCGAGAATATGATGGGCAATCGCATAGCCATGATTAAGTC
>JAOZOG010000432.1 GCA_029933395.1 Sulfurovaceae bacterium
ACAAACCCAAAGCCGAACAGGGTGTACAGGGGATACAGCGCTATATCCTCGCACACTTCAGACACCTCAAGATATTCAGTGTCGACGAAGCCAACGAGAAGATCTCGATGATACTCGATCGCTACAACAACAAAGTGATGAAGCATATCGGTAAAAGCAGAACGCATCTCTTCGAAGAGCTTGATAAGCCACAGCTGAGCCTACTACCCGCCAATCGTCATATCTACGAACAGTTCAAACTTGCCAGAGTCCATATGAATTACCATATTGTTCTGGAGAAGTGTGAATACTCCGTACCTTTCAAATACCTCGGTGAGCAGGTGGAGGTGCGCTACTCTACCCATCACGTCAGGATCTACTTCAAAAATGAACTTATCGCTACACACCCCAGACTCGCAAGGGCAGGAGATCACTCCACGCTGAGTGAGCATATGCCAAAGGATCATCAGTACATCTCTGACAAGATGAATCCCGACAGACTCAGAGCCTGGGCGAAGAGTATAGGAGAGTACAGCACTCTCTTCATCGAAGATGCCTTCGAAGCCGTAGAGCACAAGCCCAACGCCTACCGCAGGATCGTCGCCGTACTCTCGCTGGCCAAACGGTACGGAAGCATAGAGCTCGAACTGGCATTGATGTACGCTGCACATCACCATATCGGCAGAGTCAAATCCATCGTCTCCATTCTGGATAAGAAACTCTATCTGCAAAAGGGTAGCAACAACAGTAGCTACAAGACCCCTTCGCTCTTCAATACCCACACGAACATACGGGGCGGCGATACCTACAAATAGGAGGACTCCTTCGATAAAAGGATGAAGAGGGGAAAGCGAAGGGAAGGAGAGGTTGCGACAGAGACGACAAGGGAACGAAAGAGAAGCGAAACGAAATAAAAGAAAACAAGAAGCAAAAGCAAAAAAGGAGATACACAATGACACACGCACAATTGACAGAGAAGATCATCCAGCTGGGCTATCAGGGGCTCAAAGAAGCCTACCAAAGACAGAGTGAGGATATTGCATACCATTCGATGAGCTTCGAGGAGAGGCTCTACCAGCTGCTCGATGCACAGGAGATCTTCCTCAAAAACAAACGCATCACGATGAACCACAGACTCTCGAAGATCAAAGACAAGCAAGCAGCACTCGATGCGATCGACTACAGACCTGATAGAAGAATCGACAAAGCGCAGATACAATCCCTCTCGCAGCTGAACTTCATCGAAGCCAGACAGAATGTAATCATCACCGGAAAAACTGGAACGGGGAAGAGCTATGTCGCCCAGGCGCTGGCCAACAGGGCGATCTATGACGGGTACAGGGTTTACTACACCAGAGCACCCTCTTTGCTTGAAGAGATTCGTATCTCCCGAATAGATGGAAGCTATACCAATCTGCTCAGAAAGTATTCCAGATTCAAGCTTCTGATACTCGATGACTTCGGGGTGGCCCCCATTGTAGATGACGATGCAATCAATCTCTTTGAAATCATAGAGGACAGGACCAATATCAACTCGACGATTATCACCTCACAGCTTCCTGTGAGTGAGTGGTATAGTTATCTCAATAACAATACGATAGCAGATGCCATACTCGATAGAATCGTCTACTCTTCACACCGAATAGAGCTGGAGGGAGAATCGATGAGAAAAGTCAATGCCGTATCAAAAAATGTTGATTATTAAAAATACATCCGGCCACTTTGTGCTAAAATGAGGCTGCGGAAAATATCTCTTGGAGTGGTGGCCGGATGTCAGCGCGTTTGGTGGCCGGTTTGGGCGTCATAAGCA
>JAOZOG010000433.1 GCA_029933395.1 Sulfurovaceae bacterium
TTCTGACTCTTGGAAAAGAGTTTCTCCTCTTCGAAACCTCCTACTACTCCAAGCCGCTCAACTTTAAAGAGGTCGTCTTCGAGATACAGGCCAAAGGATACAAGGCACTTCTGGCCCATCCAGAGCGCTATCGCTACATCACTGACCCCCGCGAAGCGTTCGAACAGATGAAAGCACTGGAGATTTATTTTCAACTCGATATCAACTCCTTGGGAGGATATTACGGAAGTCAGGCAAAGGCACAGGCAGAGCTGCTTTGCGACTGGGGGATGATCGAATTTCTGGGGAGCGATATACACCGTAGAAGACAGGTCGATTTCCTGAAAAAATCCTGTGCAGGACCTCACTATCGAAAGCTTCTGGAGAGTGGCAGGATATTGAATAATATGCTTTAAGTATTGTTTTTAATATTTTATACTATAATAAATGTGAAATTTGGACATTTCAAGGAGAAAAACATGAAAAAAATATTGGTTTATCTTATGACTTTATCACTAATGCTATTGTTGACAGCCTGTAATTCCGGGCGGTCGGACTATGAATTGATGCAGACCAGGCAACCTGTCAAGACAGAAGCCAAGCGTGCTGTAGAAACGATCGAATACAAGATCCAACCCAACGACAGGCTCTCTGTCGTGATTTATCAATATCCAGAATTGACTCCTACAGATATGAATGAAAAAGGGATACTGGTTGACAGTAGAGGCTATATCTCTTTGCCTTTGATTCACCGGGTAAAAGTAGCGGGGTATTCACAATCCGGTGCTGCCAGAATGCTGGAAAGCCGATATAAGAAATATCTGACAGATCCGTCACTTAATCTTGAGGTTGTCAACAAGCGTATCTATGTGCTCGGGGAAGTAAAAAGTCCCGGCGCCATTCAACTGGGCAACGAGTATATGTCGATCCTTCAGGCGATCGCCAGTGCAGGAGGATTGACCGATCAGGCGCAGAGAGACTCTATCTTCATTGTCAACCAGGATGGACACAAAAACCTGAGAATGCGAAAAGTGGATCTGACCAGTTTCTCGTCTCTGCAGGCTTCCAACCTGACCGTCAAATCCAACGATATCATCTATGTGCAGCCCAACAAATGGAAGTCCTTCCGTGTAGCATCGGACGATTTCACAGCGCCGTTTGAAACGATCACAAAAATCGCTGCACCGTTCGTAACACTCAAATACCTTTCAGACTGATAGAGGACAACCTGCTCCTCCGGATCAGCTGCAGTGCCGGACCCTCTTGTACTCCGGTACTCAAAATCTGGCTATTTAGACACATCAACTACCAAAGTACACTATGACAAGAGAAAGATGTACCTTCAAAGCCCTCTATCGGCAGATCGAATCCCAAAAGAGTGATTTCTGGAGAAGCAGTCTCTATGGCATCATTGCGACACTTCTCCTCCTCCCTATCCCCATGTTGATACCGCTTCTCATCGACGAGGTGCTGCTCGGGCATCCGGGGAAGATGACAGAGATACTCTCCACTCTCTCTGGGAGCTCAGAGGTCTGGATCTATATCAGTGTCATCCTAACCTGTGTACTGTTGCTGCGCTTTTCCGCTTTTTTCTTCAACAACAAAAAGAGCTACTATGCAACCAGGATCGCGCAGAAGATCGGCTATCTGCTGCGCCATCGAATACTGCACCACTTGGAGCACCTCTCCATCTCGGAATACGAAACCCTGAAATCCGGAGGTATCGCCTCAAAAACGGTGCAGGACGTGGAGAGTGTCAGTGCGTTTGCCGGGCAGGTGGTAACGATCGTTCTGAGTGCCTCGCTGATG
>JAOZOG010000434.1 GCA_029933395.1 Sulfurovaceae bacterium
CGTCAACGGTTTTAACTATATCATCCTCCATCGGAATCCTCATATCAATTTTTAAAATAGAAAAATAATTGAGGGCAGTTCCTTTTGGGGGACTGCCTTCTTTTTATTAATACTGCCTGTATCCTTTGTTAGAAAGATTCCGTCCTTGAATTCTACGACAATCTGTTTCTATTCTTCGTGGCCGAAGGCTGGATAACGCAGAGCATCACCAGCGTCCTCGCAGGAGCGAAGCGACGAGAAGGCGTCTGGTGAATGCGCGATGTTATGTGGCGATCGATGAACAAGCTCTCTATCTGAAGCAAAAAGCTGGTTTGGCTCGTATACAATTATATGAACACGGCGATCTCCGCTGCGACCGCGGCGGCAAACCGGTATGTTCCCCGTGGCCGTAATGCACTCCATGCCATATTCGAGCGTCACTTCTCCGACTTCTGCTAGAAATACGATGAGAAGTACGCTGCCACCTACGGCCGGTATCGCCTTAAGCGTATCCAGCAGCTGGGCGAGCGCTTTTCTGCGTGCGGCGACTATCTCCAGGGCGCGGCGCGGATACGCTGTACCAACCCCGAGTGTGGACATGATTAATTTCGCCCTTTCTCCTGCAAGAGGTTTTATCTTTGTCCGTCCTGCAGTCGCAAACGGACAATCCTCTTCGCTGAGCATTTGAGGAACGATGTCCTCCTCAAACTTTCATATCGCCAATTCGTCTTCACCCAGGTTGCATGGCCGAGCAGCAATCCGCAGGATTGCGACCAGGCTTCCCGAAGGCACTCCGGCCGTTCTTTCGTCACGATCGGCGCCTGTTCGCCGAGGTGTCTCGCTTAATCTACGAGATCCTTCGGGAGTTCTATCATGAGGCGGCTGGCAGACCGCTTCTCACCGGCATGGTCATCGCGCATCAGAGCTTCGGAGACCAATTGAGGTGGAATCCTCATTTCCACGCAATAGTTCTGGAAGGTGGTTTTGATGATGAAGGTACGTTCTTTTTCATCCCGTTCTCGGGACTCCAGCTCATACGGCGCTACGGGCTCTATGCTTCCCGCACAAAGGGACGGTGGGAAGAAATGCCGTGGGTTGCCGAGCGGGCGCCCGAGGGGTGGAAGGCCTCTCATAGACATCCCGCTGACGCAGAAGGCCTGGACTATGTACCGCTGCGGGATGGTGACGAGGAAGTCACCGTCGATGCGCGCAAGCGTGCCTGGGCCCGACTGCTTGCGAAGATCTATGAGGTCGATCCGATGGTCTGCCCCAAGTGCGGAGCCGACATGAAAGTCATCGCCGTCATCGATGATCCCGACGAGCTCAAGCGAATCCTTCGTCACTTAATCAAGATCGGGCGGTCTCCACCGGGATTCGATCCCGATCGCCTCAACTGACACGTTCCTCCGTTACGCCCTTCGGGAGACGTGTGTCTGTTTCCCCGTACGAACACTTTGGAAACGGCCCAGATTCGTCCTATCGATGCGTCTGACCACTCAAATAGAGGCCAGCGGCGCCGTTAGCGGCCTGCGAAGCGCGATCGGTGCTGCGCTTTCGCGAAGTCTTGCTCTGGATTGCCGTTTCACGGTTGCGCTGCCGGATAACTTTTCCTACTATTTGGTCGGACACATCCTCCATTGAATAGTCGGGGACGTTCGATACCCAGATACCTCTCTGTGCAGCAGCTTCTACATCGACATTGTCGTATCCTACACCGTATCTTGAAATAATTTTACAATTCTCCAGCTTGTCTATTATCTCTTTCATCATCGGGAAAAGATTAACAAGAACAGCATCGGCATTTTTTT
>JAOZOG010000108.1 GCA_029933395.1 Sulfurovaceae bacterium
CCACCCTTGATGAGGGCGTCGGTGAGGTTGGCCTTCAGGTTCTGCAACACCTGGTTGAGCACACGGTTTCTGGCAGCCCTCTCGCTGTTGATGCCGAAGGTGTTGGCCGCGGTCGCAATGCCGGAATCGACAGGCCCTATGATGTCTCCGGATTTCAGCTCCTGGATCTGGTCTATGTCGTCCATGGCCTTTTTCGCGGCCAGTGCCGCATCCCTGTCGGCCTGTGTGGCGGCAGGCCTTTTACGCGAAACCGTCGTTCCGCCGGCTCCGGGTTCTCCTTCCGTGCCGCCCACGCCGGTGGTTCCCTGCGATACGGGCCTGCCCGTGCGCTTGTCTATCGGAACCACGCGGGTCGTCTCGTTGCCGTATTCGTCCCTGTCGGTCACGGTGACGAGCTGAACGTTTTTCGGGCTCACCGTGCCTTCCGGAGCCTCCTGTATCATTTTGAAACTGCCGGTCTTTTTGTCCAGGGCGTAGATGTTGCCGATGTCGTCTTTTACGGTCGTGTAGTCCGGCTGTGCGAGCTTTTCAGCGTCTATCGCAAGCTTTCCGGCCTTGTATGAAGACTCCGCCTCGGCGGCTCTTTCGCCGATGACCCTGTCGGCCCTGTTTTTCACTATGCCCATGGCCTCCGACGGAGAAGCGCCTGCGGCCATCAGGACGTTCACGCCTTTCGTGCTCCAGTCGGACACCCTCTCTCCGGGCTCCGGAAGACCGAGCTTCGCAACGGCTCCGGCCACGTTGGCCATCCGTTGCCGCTCTCTGCTTTCTCCGAGCAGTTTCGCCAGGGAATCGGCCGCTGACGACAGCATGGTTCCGGCCCCCTGGTATGCCCTCGATACGCCGTAAGGCGACACCGACGGACCTTTCACTCCGAGGAGCCTGTCCTCTCTCGGATCGTATCTCAATCCCGTTCCCGTCTGGGACGATGGTGCAAATGCCATGTTCCCTCCAGGATCAGAAATTCAGGCTCTGGCGTTTTTCCTGTTCCGCCAGATACCTTCTGTATGCGTCTTCACGCATATCCTGCTGTGACGCCATGTAGTCCGTCGCCTCGTTGGCCATACGCAAAGAGCCGAGCCCTCCGAGCAGGTTCCCGACCGATCCGGCCATGCCGAGACCCGTTTCCAGGTACGACGGGGCGTAATAGGCCGGAGCCATCGACTCCGCACTGGTTCCCGTGTCCGCGAATGCGTCGAACGTTCCGCCCGACACGCTGTTTATCGTCGGAACCACGGCGTCTCCGGCAGGCGAGGCGAGAGACCCCGTAGGGAACGCCTGAACCTGCGGCATCGACACGTTCGGCGACACGGCCCTTGGCATCGTTATCGTGTCGAACAGCGACCCGATGCCTGACAGAATTGAATCGAACATCGTTCATCCTTTTGTTTTGTTTCAGCGCTCCGTGGACGGTTGGCGCAGTCGCGTGGTTCCGTCACGCCTTCTCGACGATGTATTTCTGGACCTGTCGCACCGTCTTTCTGCGCTCTCCGTCTATCACCTCGTCGAACTTCCTGAAGGTCTTCGCCCGCTTCAGCGAGGCCACCGCCGTTACCGGCATCGACACGACCTCCCCGAGCATGAAGTGTGCCTGGAACAGTTTGACCTCTCCGTTGCGCGTTCTGTAGTTCGCCCCGACGAATCCCGTCGTTTCACCGGACCCGTATTTGTTCTCCACCGAAACGTCCGCCCACTCCGTAGGCAGTCCGTTGGTCCTGTATCCCCTCCGGCCTTCGTCCGTCCACATCGGCTTGCCGTCCACGGTCTGGTGCAACGTCACGTCCTCCAGAAACTTTTTCAGCGTCCGGCCGTCCATCTCCCTGTCGCCAGGCTCTCTGCCGACGATCTCGGCGTATCTTTTTTTCGTGTCTATTCTGTAAGGCTCACCCATTATGCCTTCTCCTTCTGTTTTATTTGCCGCAACGGCATATCGGAACCACCCGCAGGTGGCTCCGTATGGCGTCACGCCCATCCGCTCCAGGTTCCGTTGTCGTACCACCTGTGATGGTATGCGGAACCACCGTCGGCAAGGTATCTCTGCATCGCGTGCACGTCCCCGTTGCCTTCGATATACAGGAAAACCTCCATCCACGCGAGGCTTCCGTCGGAAGGCGTCCCGGTGGCGTCGGTGCCTATCCGGTACATTCCCGCAGTCAGAAGCTCGTCGGCCTTGCCGGAGAACTTTCTGTTCATACGCACAGGCGTGCCGAGCAGGTCTTCGGAAATGTATGGCATCGGAAGGGCGTCGCCCTTCAGCAGGACGCCAAACAGCTGTCTGGCCTCCTGAAACGTATTGACGCTGTTCGCGGCTTCGCCGAGCCCGTCATAAAGCTTGTTCATGCCGGGGCCTTACGAGAAGCTCGACGTAGAGTGAAGTTCCATCAGCCACGCGCTGTTCAGGATGGTTGCCGCATGGCTGAACTTCACGCCGGAGCTTCCGAGCTGGTCCAGCGGGTCTTCGGAACCACCGCGTCCCACGTTCTTGAAGATGAACTGCGGTGCCTTCCGTCCACGGATCGACACACGCCCGAACGCATCCGCTCCGAACACGAACGACGCATAGACCGGAGTGTTCGGGTCTGTCGTCGTGTCGACCGGGCACAGCGTGGATTCGATGACGCGGAACTGGTCGAGAGAACCCACCTCGCCCTTGAGCGTGTCGCCTCCGGCTCCCGCGTATGTCTCGACCGGCTTCCATCCGACGAGAGCCTCGAGGTCCGCCACGACATCGGGATGCGCGAACATGATGTACGTCGCCGGAATCGGCTGTGTACCCACCTTGGTGGATCCCTTGATTACGGACGTGATCTTTTTCGCTATCTGGTTGCGAAGCGCGAGTCTCGCAAGCTTCATATCGTTGGACGTGATCTTTTTGAGCCCTGCGATCACTTCCGCATCGCTCGTGGCTCCATCCGCATACAGGATGTTGGAACCGGCCGAGATAGCCGCGAACAGCAGGTTCTCCTGGCTCTCTCCGGCACTCTTGCCGAGCTCGTCGCTCATCACCTTGACGAGACGCTGTCCGTCCTCGTGGGCCACCATCACCTTGTCCGTGAAGCGGATATACTGCCCGAAGTCCTGCGACACCGTCTCGATGTCGGTCTTCGTGAGCGGCGTACTGTCCGGAACCACGCCCTCCACGAGTGGTGTGGTGTCGAAGTTCGGAAGTCGTTCGTACCGGCTGAACCGGATTCCGTCTCCAGTGAACGATGGAAGCGATTTCTGTGAAGCGTAGTCGTCGAGCAAAAGCTCCTCGACGGCGTTCTCCAGAAGGTTTCGGTCATAATACTGTCGCAGTTTCGCCGGAAGTTGAACCTGTCCGGCTTGAGGCGAATCTGAATATACAATCATTGACATATGGTGTCTCCTTAAGAATACTATTGTATAGGTTGCGTGACACTGCCTGTCACTCCAGCGCCATGAGGCGCTTCGTCATCTCGATGAACTCGTCATCGGACAACACCTCGTCCGCCATGCCGGAGAAGCCCTTGCCTTTCGGCTCTTCGACACCGTTCGCGGAAGCCTTTTTCGAAGCGCCTCCGTCCGTGGTTCCGGCGTATGCCAGCCTGTATGCCGAAACGAAGTCCAGCTCCGGCCTCAACGCCATGATCTTCGTAGCCTCCGGAACCAGTCTCTGCGCGACTCCGTCGTGAAAATCGTTGTACAGCCTGCCGAGAGAGTCCGGGTCCTTCGACAGGTACTCTCTCGCGGAGTCCGGGAGAGAGCGCGTCATCTCGGCGAACGCCTCGCCGTCTGGACGCGACAGTATCTCGGACGCTATGGCGTCCGCACGCACGGACACCGGATCGGGAACCACGGTGTCGCGTCGCGGTGTGGTTCCGGGTTCGGGCGTCTCCCCGTTCTGTCCGGACACGAGCCTGACTATGTCGTCAGGAGACGTTACGCCTATGGATTCGAGCGTTTCGACGAGCTGTCTGTACTTCGCCAGCTCCATCGTCTTATGCGTGAAATTGAGGCCCTTCTGGGCCAAAGCCTTCAGCTCTTTCAGGTCGGCCTCCATGAGCTGTCCGTTGTGCTTGATGACGAATCTCCTGTCGAGGTTCTCGTCAGGATCGTATACAAGCTCTCCGGGCTCTTCGGTGCCTTTTTCCCCGGCTTCCGCTTCGTCGGAACCACCCGGCTCGTCTTTCACGCCTTCGTCCCCACGGCCTTCCGCCGACGAGTTTATCTCGTCTGCTATCTCGTCTTCTATCAGAAGCTCTATCTCGCCTTCTCCATCGGCTGGTTTGCCGACGGAAACGTTCTCGTCTGTGTTTTCAGGGTCCTTCACGGTTGCCCTCCTTTCGTCATGTTATTTCACCACAAGGGTATCGAGCATGTCGGCCCTCGCCCTGATGGCGGAGCTCTCCGCGTCTATCACGGCTTTCGCGGCCGATGCCGTCTCCCTTGCCGCCTTGGCACGGTTGAGCTCTATTTCCGACGCCATCTTCAGCGCCTCTGCGGCGGAACCGCCGGAACCACCGCCGCCGTCTCCCTGCTGGGACGACTGCAGGGCTCCGGAGCGTATCTTCCTGGCCACCGTATAGAAGCCCGTAGACTCCGCGATCACGGCCGCAAGCTCTTTTCTCGATTCGTCGTCCAGCGGGATGGCTCCCTCCCTGGACAGGTTCAACAGCATGATCGCGTCGTTCAGCCTCTTCTCGTTCATTCCGGCCGTTCCGACCACCACCCTGATCCTCGCGTCCAGGTTGAGCTCGTCCTTCATGAAGGGAACCAGCATGCCTTCGTCCGACCTCACCCTGAACACATCCGCGAGGAACATTTTGTTGAACCTCATCCACAGGGAGCACAGGCCCTCGACGAGAGCGCTTATCTGCCTCGTGGTGTGAAGCGTTCTCTGCTCCGCCATGTTGGACAGGCTGACGATGCCTGTGGCGGTCGAGTTCAGCGCCCTCGGATCGTTCCCCTGGTTGAAGCGCGTCACGCCCGTGACGTTCTCCTCCTCTATCTGGAACATCTCGAGCAGGTTGAATATGCTCGGCGGAAGCTGGTTGTACGACGCATGCTCCATCGCCTCTCTCGGGAGCTGGTTCACCTGGATGATGCGTTCCCCGTTTCGCATGCGCTTGTAGTTGACATAGTCGAGAGCGCCCTTGCGTATGAATACCTGGCCGTTGTTCGCCACCGACATGTTGTCCAGCACTCCGTTGACGATACCGCTCCTCACATTCTGGTAGTCGGCTATCAGCATCGGAAGCCCGTCTCCCCACATGGCTCCGGGCGTTTTCATATACTGCGTGCACACGAACGGAACCGGCCTGTCTCCGAACGGAGACTCCTCGTCACGCAGAACCACGTCCCCGCTCCATATGAACAGCACCGGTTCGCCGGAGTCGTCATACCCGTAGTATTCGTACACCGTGACGATCTCCCTCTCGTCTCCCGGAGAGAAGTTGAACGAACTGTCCCTGCCGTGATTGTAGTATTCGTTGTCCATCGTCCCGGAAGCGTCTTCGTCGAACGTGGTTCCGGACAATCCGGACACCTTGCTCCCGGAACCCTTCCCGAACCAGTCCTCGTTGTCCGCTATGTCCTTCTTGGACACTTTGCGCCGATATATCACGAACCTCGCCTCGTCCACGCTCCTGGCGGACGGGTCCGGAAAAACCGCATCGTTTTCACACACGTACGCATGGGCCATGCCGTCCCTCCATCCTGCCCGGAGCCACACGGTCCCCTCGACGATGAGACGCCTGGAAATGTCCTCGAAAAACGAGTATCTTCCAACCCTGTCGATCTCCTCGTTGAGCAACAGCTCCTGTAGCTTCGCACCCCTCTCGGAACCAAGCTCGGTCGGTTCGGCCATGATGGTTTTTTCCGTAGACACGAACGGCTCCACGAGCTTCGGAACCAGTCCCTCGACGGCACGCTTTATGTCCCGCATGGCCACGGTGTGTCCGGATGTCCTCCTCTCCTCTTTTCTCACGGCGGTATACATCGCCACCGATTCGTCTATCCTGTTCTGCACTTCGGCCTTGGCGGAATACGCCATCTTCCAGTCACGCTTGAACAGGTTCAGCCTGTCGTTGTTCTCAATCATAATCCCTCCGTGTTTTGTCTTCGAACGGCCACCCTCCGGTCTCCGCAGTCACCGCACTCTCTTCGTCCCCATACGCATCGTCGAACGGCACGACGGAACCACTGCCGCCGGACATGAAGCGTATGGCCTCCATCCTGCACACGGACGACAGTGCGTCTACGAGGTCGTCGTTCACGGCCCTGCAGGCTTCCGAGTCGCACAGCTCGAGCTGTTCCATCAGGGCCTCCGCGTCGTCCCCGGTATCGACGATCGTCAGCCGTCCGGAATTCACGACCGGAACCAGTGCCTTGATCCTCGATATCTTGGACCCGGCCACGGACAGCTCCTCTACGTTCATCCACTGCTGGTAGTCCAGCATCCGCCTGTCCATCTCCGGCTTCAGCGCCAGCCTGAACGACCCCTTCTCTATTCCGACGGTGTCGAATCCATACATCGAGTGCAGAGAGAACAGCCCGTCCAGCACGGCGTCCGTGGTTCCGCGCATCTGTTTCGGAACCACCCACCACGACCCGTTGGCGTCTATTCCGACAACCGCGAAAGCGCTGTAGTCGGCACTCTCCTTCTCGCTGAACGCGCCGTCGAGCGCGCACACCCACCAGCAGTCCGACGGTATGTCTCCACGGCCTGCCGTCCTTATTCTCGACGTATCGAATATGCCCGTCTCCGGAGAGGTGAGCTTCAGCTCATACTCCCGGAGCCACTCGGAGATCATGCCCGCGTCACGATACTCCGCGCGCCTTTTCTCGATCCATTCGTCGCTGAACCTGTCGGGCCATACGCCCGGTTCCAGGGGTATCTCGACGGTGGGATGCTGTTCGCACAGCTTCATGAACAGGTCGTTCCTGCTCAAAGGCGTGCCTACGGCGTAGATTTCACCGTCGGGAGCCAGCGAAGGGAGCAGTGCGCCGTAGAACCATCGGTTGAGCCTGTCCACCCTGACACGGTTCATGACCAGCTCGTCG
>JAOZOG010000435.1 GCA_029933395.1 Sulfurovaceae bacterium
GGTATCTTCGACGCCCGTATCGCTGCTTTCGTCCGATGTTGTCGGCTTTGGCAAAGAACGATTTGCTGTCGATGCACTGCTCGCGAAGATGCCGGCAAAACAGACAGTTTCGGCCCCTTCGGCAGGTATTGCAGAGGCGGGTCCTGAGAAAAAGATGCGCAGATGTCCTGCCTGTGGTTGTGTCACACCGCTTGGCGGTGCCTGTATCGAATGTGGTTATACCGGATAAAGGAGAGGCGATGAATGTACTGCTGAGTTTGGGAAAGATACGGGCCAGGCTGATACTGGCGATCAGTATGATACTGCTGGCAATTGTCGTGATCATCATCATCTCTACGCTGGATAGTGAGGGGGCCAGAGTTGTCCTGACGGATTATGATGCGAGTTACTATCCTTTCACGATCCAGAATGTGATGTGGGTATTTTTCTTTCTGGGATTCGGAGAGCTGCTCTATCGTTATATGCAGGCAAGATATACGATGGCAACAGTCAAGCAGCATCTGCTTCCGGAGGGAGAGAGTGAGATCCTGACCCGAAAAGAGACAATGGCTCTCTATGGCAAGGTCAAGCACCGATCACATTTTCCGGATGATCTGCCCAGTATACTCAAAAAGCTCATCCTGCATTTTCAGGCGACTGACTCTATCGCACAGACGCAGGATCTTTTCAGTTCCCAGATCGACCTGAAGTACAATCGGATGGATACGGACTACAGTATGATACGTTATCTCACCTGGGTCATACCGACATTCGGTTTTATCGGGACGGTCATCGGTATTTCAATGGCATTGTCTTTTGCTGCCAGCAGCGATCCGCAGGCCGCCACATTTCTGGCCGGTTTGACGGAAAAACTCGGTGTGGCATTCTATACGACACTGGTCGCTCTGGTGATGAGTGCGATACTGGTTTTTTTGATGCATATCGTGCAGAGTTACGAGGAGGGCTCTCTTTTCAAGCTGGAAGAGTATGTCCTGGATAATTTCATCAACAGACTATACAATAAATAAAAAGGAGAATAGAAAAATGAGAATGGTTACTTGCGAGAACGGACACTATTACGACCAGGAGAAAAATGCTACCTGCCCATACTGTGCAAACAATGCGGGATTCGATCTGCAAACGAAGGCGACAGTCCTGCAGACGGATGACGAGGAGAAGACAGCTATCTATAGCCCTTCCTCATCGACAGATGATGAGAAGACGGTATACAATCCTTCTCCTTCTTCTTCGACATCGGGCAGCGATACGGCATCAGCACAGCAGGCCGAACAATCCAACGAACCGATACTGCTCGCCGGATGGCTTGTGGTCGTTTCGGAGAAGGGGAAAGGGCAGGACTACACTCTGACTTTCGGTATGAACACGATTGGCCGTGCGGAGAGCAATCATATCAGTATTCAGAATGGTGACAGCTCGATCTCGAGGGAGAAACATGCGATGATCATTTACGACTACGAAAACAATATCTTTTTTATCAAACACGGAGAGGGGCAGTACCTGAGTTATCTCAACGGCGAGGTACTGCTCGATACCAAACAGCTCAAAGCGAACGACAGGATCAAGGTGGGCTCCACGGAGCTGATCTTCATCCCGCTTTGCAGTGAGCAATTCAACTGGAAGGATTAGACGATGGAAATTGCAGTAGGGATGCATCAGGACAGGGGAAAGCGTGAGTATCAACAGGATGCGATGTCTATCAATAAATTCGAGCAAATTGGTGTACTGGCTATTCTTGCAGATGGTATGGGTGGCTATGAAGGTGGCGAGATTGCCAGCAGGCTTGTC
>JAOZOG010000436.1 GCA_029933395.1 Sulfurovaceae bacterium
CGATGACGATGTCGAAGAACTTGAAGATATCGTTGTAGAAAGCGCGCTTCCCTCCTCCTCCAGACTCAAAAACCTCACCTCCGACGTTACCGTTATCACTTCCGAAGAACTCCGGGAAAAACATTATTCCAATATTATCGAAGCACTCAGAAGCCAGTCCGATATTCAGATCGCCCAAAACGGCGGGCCGGGCCAGACCAGCAGTTTTTTCATGCGGGGTATGGATACGGCTCAGACCGTTGTAATGCTCGATGGAGTACGGCTTAACGATCCCACAAATACTACAGGTTATGCGGCATTGGAACATATCTCTCTTACCGATGTCAAACAGATCGAGATCATCAAAGGGGCGCAATCGGGTGTCTGGGGCTCGGATGCGGGTGCAGGCGTTATCAATATCGTGACAAAACATCCGAAAAAAGGTTTCCATGCAGATGGAGGTTTGATGGCTGGCAATCACACCACCCAGCAGGGAAACCTGCGGGCTTCCTATGCCAACGACAGTTTCGATATCGTCGGCGGTTTCGATGGTTTCAAAACGGACGGTTTTCCACCGAAAACCACGTCGAATTTCGATGCGGGGGACATTGAACGGACATATTATGCAAAGGCTGGCATCAATTTTGCCAGCAACAGCCGGTTCGAAGGGATGTACAGAAAGATTCTTTCGGATTATGAATATGACGAATTCGGCAGTAAAGCCAATGGAACGGCCGATATCGACATCTACAATGCACGGCTGAAACATCACTGGAATGCTTTCGATTTTGAGCTGTTTGGAATGGCAACCGACTTCGACCGGACACAAAACGGCTCTCCCTACAAGGGACATAACCGCCAGAGCGGTTTCAAGAGCCGGTTCAACTACGAAGAGGGTTTTGTCGATCTGGGAATCTCCTATAGAAAGTGGGAGCTTGACGATGCCTATTCTCCGGTTGGAACGGATTCGATTGACCGGGGATACTTCGCCTCGTTTGTCCATCGGATGTTTGACGATCGGCTTGTCGTCAACGCTGCGTTGAGGTTCGACAATTATAGCCGCTACGATAACGAGACGACAGGAAAACTCGGTTTTAAATATTCCCTTCCATATGGCGAAGATCTCTATGTTTCCGCAAATGTAGGCAAAGGTTATCGTGTTCCGTCCCTCTATGAGATATATGCCAATCGAACATTTGCACCCGGTGCACCCGAATTGTTGCCGGAAAAAGTCACTTCTTACGATATTACCCTCTCCGGATTCGGTTTTTACGTGACACCCTTTTATCAGCAGGTCGAAGATCTTTTGGAATACAATTATACGTTCTATTATTATGACAACATACCGGGAAAATCGGATATCCAGGGTGTCGAAACCGGCTATCGCAGGAGTTTCGATACGGTTGCTTCAATGTTTTCGGTGGATTATACCTATACGGATGCGAAGAGGGCGGACGGGAAAAGATTGTTGCGCCGGCCCAGACATCGAGCGGTGATGGGGTGGACGGTCTATCCCACGGAAAAATGGAGCTTCAATATCAATGTGGAATATGCCAACGACCGGATGGATTTGAGATATGTGGGATTTACACCCACCTATGTCCAAAAAGGCGAGTACATCGTCTGGAACGCCGTTGTCAACTACGGTTTCGAAGAGTATGGCGGCATCTATCTGAAAGTCAACAATCTTTTCGATGAAGAGTATCAGCTTGTCGACGGGTACAATACCGAAGAACAGAGCATTTACGCTGGGTGGAGATTCAGTTACTAGATCATGAAAAATCTGCGCGGTTTCGGGAAAAACT
>JAOZOG010000437.1 GCA_029933395.1 Sulfurovaceae bacterium
CGCAGATCAGCAGTACTTTTTTACCCAACATCGAAATATCCGGAAGACGGTAATGCCGCCGATTCCCGATATCATCGACCTTCAAAGGCATTTCAATACCTATGTCGGAATTTCCGGTCTCATTTTTTTTCACTACGGCATTCAGGGGTTTGAGACTTTCTGTCAAACGGTTCTCTACAAAACTCTCTCTTTTAGCTTCATTGATCCCCGTATCCTCTACCGTAAAGCTGACGATCTCTTCATAGAAAAAATCTTCAGGTGCCGAGATAGAAAGTACCAGTTCCTTATTCTCGGTATTCTGAAATACAAAAGTGAGTACCTGTGTCAAAAGATGCAGCAAGGCTTCACTGTCACCTTTCAACTCTTTGGGTACTGTAGGATCCACATCATAAATAAGTTCTATATCATTTTCATCACGCACGATCTCCAGGGAGGAGAAGAGCGTCATCAGTATCATAGTGATATCAAACACTTCATCCTTTTTTGACATAAAGATCCCTTCTGATTACGCAATATTGTAACTGTGAGGTTAATGATAACAAAAATAGGTGAAAAACAGATTGAGTATAGGGGAATTAGGATATTAAGTATCCAAAGGTGTAATAACTGGGTGTCCGATCTGCCGGATTCGGATATTCGGCAGATCGATAAAGATCAGTGACCGCAGCCGCAGCTGCCGTCATCACAGTGCTCACCGCCACCGACTTGACCGGTAGCAGCTTCATCCTCCGTTGCATCTCTTACATCAAGAACCGTTACAGAGAACATAAGGTCTTTTCCAGCCAAAGGATGGTTGAAATCCACCTGTACCTCTTTATCGTCAAATGATGTTACGGTTACCTGTACGGTCTCACCGTTCTCTCCCTGGCCGTAAAGTGTCATGCCTTCTTTAAGATCCACACCTTCGAACTGCTCGATAGGCAATGTCTGCTTTGCTTCCGGGTTCACTTCACCGTATGCATCGGCCGCTTTGACCAGAATATCTCCGCTCTCACCTTTTTCCATACCTACAAGTGCATTCTCAA
Source organism: Sulfurovaceae bacterium (assembly GCA_029933395.1). Taxonomy (GTDB): domain Bacteria; phylum Campylobacterota; class Campylobacteria; order Campylobacterales; family Sulfurovaceae; genus SZUA-451. The sequence continues at coordinate 1,026 of JAOZOG010000437.1, forward strand.
GACCCGGGATGATATGTCCTTTACCTGTGATGAACTCAAGCGGCTGTGCCCCTTTGTTCGTATCTACGATCTCAGTCGATCCTGCTTCTTTTACTTCGTATTCAATGCCTACGACACTGTTTTCATTTGCAATTGCCATTGTTTTTCCTATATATTGAATTTGTGGTATTGTAACCAAGCAAACTTTAGAGGTGCTTAGCTTTTTGTTTTATCTACCGGATTTGTCCGGAGCCGTAGATCTTGAATTTATAGGTCGTCAGACCCTCTATGCCCATTGGGCCACGGGCATGGAGTTTGTTGGTACTGATCCCCACTTCGGCACCGAAACCGAAAGCACCCCCGTCGGTAAACCTTGTAGAGGCATTCACATAGACCGCTGCCGCATCTATACCGTTAAGGAAGGTCTCTGCCGTAGTGATATTCTCTGTAATGATCGCTTCGGAATGACCCGAACCGTACCGTATAATATGTTCTATAGCTCCTTCAACACCGTCCACTACTCTGATATTGAGAATATTGGCCAGATACTCAGTATCGAAATCCACTTCCGTTGCAGGAGTGATATCAATGATATTCTGTGTATCGCCACACCCTTTCAATTCTGTATGTGCTTCATCGAAGGCCTCTTTCAGTAGAGGCAATACCTCTTTGGCGACCGCAGCATCCACAAGCAGTGTCTCCATCGCATTGCAGACCCCCGGTCTCTGTACCTTTGCATTGATGGCTATCTTGATGGCATTCTCTACATTGGCAT
>JAOZOG010000438.1 GCA_029933395.1 Sulfurovaceae bacterium
TCTCACCTCTTTGAAAAACATGGTGGGAGCCGCTATTTTGAAAATCAAACCCAGCGCAAACAGACTTAGCACGAATCCCAAAACGATACCGACCAGAATATTTTTTTTATCGATCATCACTCCACCTCCTCTATACATATTTTTTTCATTCGGCATTCCCTTATTGTTCTGTAGGCAACATAGCCCACCACGATCGCCGTGAGAACGGTCATCGCTATTGAGCCGACATAGGTGAGTGACGTTTTCAAAGCCATATGCACAAGAAGTGTGGCAATGGTGAGAGCCGCCAGCGGAAACGTGTACGCCCACCATGAGATGAAGAACTCTTTCGTAGAGAATATTTTCACCATAAACAGGAGTAAAAAAAACGTAAAAAGCGCTATGAAATAGAGCGACATGCCCAACATGTCAATGCTGCCTGCCGTAATACGGAAATAGCTTATAAAGCCGACGGCGGGAGGTGCAATGAGTATGAAAAGCGTCGGTACTAGTTTTTTGGCCAAAGGGTGATGAAAGATGATGCGATACATCACGATGACAAAAAGTACTATCCAGAAAAAGAATCCCAAAGCGAAGAAAAAGAGCGATACCCATACAGGGGCCGCCTCTATGCCGACGACAGGCACGAGGACATTTCCCACGATGGGAATGAACCATGCGGGATTGCTGTGAACAACCTTCAAATCGTTGTTCACCCAGTAGCGGATGACAACAAGCGTAAATGCCAATTGCAGCGCCGCTCCTATATACCAAAAAAGTATGGAAACCGTCGGCGCAAAGTCATAATATACGATCGAAACCAGCAAAAAACTGATGGAAATGGTTGCGGCGAACGAACTTTTCACTGGATGGCGAAACTCTTTTTCAACAGCCTCGGCATAGAGCAGCCATTTGAACATGTAAGCGACAAATATGGTCAAAAACAAAACGGTGTTTATGCACAGCAAGATTGCGTAAATCCAATAAGGCGCATCAAGAAGGTGATACGCCTTGGCAAAAACAATCGACAGACCAGAAAATCCCATAATCACCGCAAAAAACTGTATGGGAAAATGTTCCAATGATCTTTTTGGAGTTTCCATGCGTTTTGATCCCTATTCGTCTTCCACGCCGCGCTTGATGATTTCGACAAGCTTTGCGTACTGTTCGTCGTTCAATATCTTCTGGAGCTCATTGATGCATTTGGCGTGAATTCTTTGCAAATAAAGTTGCTGGTCCGCTATTTTGACAAACAGTTCGTCCACCTCATCGGCGGAACATTTTTCATCGACCATTTTTCTGATCGCCTCGAGTTCCATTTTTTTGACGATTGTTGCATTGTCGATGACCTGAGGCTTCGTGGCGCCCATCAGGTTTTTCACTGCCGAAAGAGTCTCTTTGTCCAAACCCAGCTCCTCGGCATGTTCGACACAACTATCTATAAAAAACGGCAATTGCGTAGCGATCAGAAAGTATCGTCTTGGCATCTGTCTGGTGTCCACATATGGGCTCGTGCCCGCTTCCTTGAAGTCTTTCGCCGTGTTGATATGTTTCTTGACATAGATTTCAAAAAAACCTTCCTCTTTTTCTTTCACATAGACTTCGTGTCCGTATTTGATCAAATCATCGATTAGAGGTTGTGGTCTGAATTTCGCGACGATGGTGAGCACTTCATCTTTTTTCATATTGCGCAACGCCTTGTGCGCCTCTTTCAGCGGACTCATCTCTTTTTTGAGAATTTCATTGGCATTCAGTCTGAATTTCGGTTCTTCTCCAATCCACTCCGGTGCTTTCTGTG
>JAOZOG010000109.1 GCA_029933395.1 Sulfurovaceae bacterium
GATGTTCCTGCTCTTTGTGGCCGGTACGCTGGGTATCACCTACTGGGCAGCCAAGAGGACCCGCACAGCCAAAGATTTCTATACGGCCGGTGGGGGTATCACGGGCTTTCAGAACGGTATGGCGATCGCGGGTGACTATATGTCCGCAGCCTCCTTCCTGGGAATCTCCGGTCTGGTTTATCTCAAGGGGTATGACGGCCTGATCTACTCGATCGGTTTCCTGGTCGGCTGGCCGGTCATTCTCTTCCTCGTCTCCGAGAGGCTGAGAAACCTTGGTAAATATACCTTTGCCGATGTAGCCGCATACAGATTGAAGCAGACGCCTATCAGGACACTGGCGGCTTTCGGCTCTATCGCGACGGTCATCCTCTATCTGATCGCCCAGATGGTCGGTGCGGGCAAGCTGATCCAGCTGCTCTTCGGATTGCCGTATGAGCTGGCTGTCGTCCTCGTCGGTGCGCTGATGATCCTCTATGTCACCTTCGGCGGAATGCTGGCGACGACCTGGGTACAGATCATCAAGGCGGTGCTGCTGCTTTCCGGTGCGACCTTTATGGCACTGGCGGTCATGAGCCATTTCGGCTTCTCTCTCGAAGCGATGTTTGCCAAAGCGGTTGAAGTACATCCCAAGCATCAGGCGATCATGGCACCGGGCGGCCTCGTCTCCGATCCTGTCTCGGCGATCTCACTGGGTATCGCCCTGATGTTCGGTACGGCAGGACTGCCACATATCCTGATGCGCTTCTTCACGGTAGCGGATGCCAAAGAGGCGAGAAAGTCCGTCTTTTACGCGACAGGGTTTATCGGGTACTTCTATATCCTGACCTTTATCATCGGTTTTGGTGCGATCATTATGGTCTTGAACAATCCGCAGTATCTCGATATCGCCAAACAGGCAGTCAGCGGCGGATCACCGATCCTCGGCGGCAACAATATGGCAGCGATTCACCTCTCGCACGCGGTGGGTGGCAACTTCTTCCTCGGGTTTATCTCGGCAGTTGCCTTCGCGACGATCCTGGCAGTGGTTTCCGGATTGACGCTGGCGGGCGCTTCAGCGATCTCTCATGATCTCTATGCCAATGTTTTCAAGAAAGAGGGTGTGGACGAAGCCAAAGAGATGAGAGTCTCCAAGATCGCGACCGTGATACTCGGGATCGTTACGATCTTGCTGGGAATTGCATTCGAGAAGCAGAATATCGCCTTCGTGGTCGGTTTGGCCTTTGCCATCGCCGCATCTGCGAACTTCCCGGTACTCTTCCTCTCTATGTTCTGGAGCAAGCTGACTACCAGAGGAGCGGTGATCGGTGGAAGTCTGGGGTTGGCGACGGCAGTGCTGCTCGTAATCCTCGGACCGATCGTGTGGGTGCAGATCTTTGGCAATGCCGAAGCGATATTCCCCTATAAGTATCCGGCACTCTTCTCTGTGACCGTTGCCTTTGTCGGTATCTGGTTCTTCTCTATCACTGACAACAGTGATGATGCCAAAAGAGAAAGAGAGGCATTCGAAGCACAGGATATCCGTTCTCAGACGGGTATCGGCGCAGAGGGTGCAGCGGCACACTAAAAAATTCAAAGCCTTCGGGCTTTGTGCCGAATCTTCTGCATAGTGCTATAGCCCCCTTGTAGCACTATATAGAGTATTCTTATCGGAATAGCCGGCTTCATCAGATATGAAGCCGGCTATTCCAAAATCTACCTTCAAGGAGCAGACGCAAGATGATCGCATTACTCGACAGGATGAAAGAACATCTGCCCTTTTCACTTCTGGAGCAGGATGAGTGGAAGGCGATCGAGAAAAGTGCCCAGATCGTCTACTATCCAGAGGGGAGACTCCTCATCACCGCCGATACCCGACCTGATCGGCTCTACTATATTATCAAAGGGATCGTAGAGGCCCGATCGGGCGAGGAGTTGATCGATCTCTATCATCAGGATGACAGTTTCGGTGGTATCGAGCTCATCGAGGATCAGGAGGCACACTGCGACTATCGTGTCTCTGAAGAGTTGATCTGCTATGAGCTGCCATCAGAGCTGTTTCTGGAACTCTGCAGCAGTAATGATACATTCAAAAGCTATTTCTTCTCCTCCATCGTCGAACGAATCGATATGATCAAAGAGCGGCGGGAGAGTGCTGCGATGGCAGAAATTATGGTGGCACGTATCACACGGTCGCTTCTGCACGCAGCCTGCATCGTGGAGGCTGATACCCCCATCGTCGAAGCGATCGGAAGGCTGGAGGCAGAGAGAGCTGCCGCACTGCTGGTGAAGAATGAGGAGGGTTACGGCATCGTGACCGACAGGGATCTGCGAAAATATATTCTCCAGCGGGAAGAGGAGGGGCTGACGCATATTTCCCAGATACAGAGCTATCCGATCATCTCTGTGTCGGAAGGGGAGCTGCTCTTCAATGTGCAGCTCTTGATGACGGGGCACTCTATCAAGCACCTTCCTGTACTGGATGAGGAGGGTGAAGCTGTCGGCATCCTCACGCTGATCGATCTCCTGAGTTACTTTGCCAGCCAGTCTCATCTGATTGGCAGTCAGATAGAAAAGGCGACGGATCTCGAAGGGGTCATCGATGCCTCAAGGCAAATCGATACGATGATCCGGGCATTGCATTTCAAGGGGGTCAAGGCCCGCTATATCGCCAAAATGGTTTCGGAAATCCACAAAAAGATGTACACGAGACTCTTCGAGCTGATCTTCCCGAAATCCTGGCACGAGAACGCTGCACTGCTGCTGCTTGGCAGTGAGGGAAGAGGGGAGCAGATACTTCGTACCGATCAGGACAATGCGGTCGTCTTTGCCGAGGAGTTCGAACCTGAGAAGAGAGAAGAGATACTGTTGAAGTTCACCGAGGCACTCGATGCGATCGGCTTCCCCCGATGCGAAGGCAATGTGATGGTGATTAACCCGAAATGGGCCAAGGATGCTGCCGCCTACAGGGAGGATATCCGAAACTGGATCGAAGCGCCCGACGGAGAGAGCATGATGGATCTGGCGATCTTTTACGACGCCTACGCTGTCGCGGGCAATGTCGGACTCTTTCTGGAACTGCGTGACGGCCTGATCGAGACAGCAAAAGGGCATCAGACTTTTCTGCCCCATTTTGCCAGGTCGATCGAGAGTTTCGAGTCGCCTATCGGACTCTTTTCGCGATTCGTTTCCCTGGACAAAGGCCACAAAGATGAGATCGAGATCAAAAAGGGGGCACTCTTTGCCCTCATTCACGGGGTAAGAGCACTGGCACTCGAGTTTGGCGTCACCAAGACCAATACGACAGAGCGGATCAAGGCACTGAACAGGCTGGAATATATGAGCAGAAGTGATGCGACCGACCTGATCGAAGCGCTAGAAGTGTTGAATAATTTCCGCCTGCATGCACGACTTGAAAAGATCGACCAGGGGAGGGTGCCGGACAACTATATTGCACTCGAGCATCTGAGCAAGCTGGAGAAAGATACACTCAAAGAGGCTTTCAAAATGGTCGAGCAGTTCAAGAAGAGGGTGGCTTATCACTTCCACCTCTCGATGGTGCGTTGATGTTCGGTGCTCTGAGAAAAAAGTGGAACAGGAAGCGTTTGACAGATGAACGCTTCGCCTTTTTGTTCGAGGAGGACCAGAGTGGTGAAGTGGTGGTCTTCGACTGTGAAACGACCGGTCTCGATCCAAAAATGGATGAGATCGTTTCTATAGGGGCAGTCAAGATCAAAGAGAATAGAATCCTGACCGATGAAGCACTCCATCTCTATGTCAGGCAGGAGAAGCAGATCAGTTACAAGAGTATCACGATTCATCATATTCGACACTGTGACTTGAAGGATGCTCTGCCGATCGGAGAGGCGATCGAGAAGTTTCTCTATTTTGTAGGCAGCAGGCCATTGGCCGGATATTATCTGGAATTCGATGTCGCGATGATCAACAAATACACCAGGGCAATGTACGGCATCACACTGCCCAATAAACAGGAGGAGGTATCTGCCATCTACTATGACAAGAAAATATCCACGATCCCCCAGGGGAATATCGACCTGCGGTTCGAGACGATCATCGATGATCTCGCATTGCCGAAGCTTCGGGCGCACGATGCACTGAATGATGCGGTGATGACGGCGATGATCTACTTGAAGCTTAAGCATACCAGGCATTTGTGAAGCAGATAGATTGAAGATCGTCCCCGAATGTAACAATTAGGATAAAATTACTCCTAATTAAAAAACTTTTGGGGAAATGCTCTGAAAATCTGTCGATTTGTGCTAAACTAAAACATAAGATATAAAACGTCAAAGGAAAAATAATGAGTGAAATTTTCTACCCAAAAAAAGAGATGTTCAATGATCCGCTGATCAAAAATATGTGTGAGTACAATGACCTTGTAGAGAGGTTTGAAAACGATTACGAGGGGACATGGGCAGCATTCGCCAAAGAGAAGATCGACTGGTTCAAGCCATTCGACAGAGTTCTCAATGAAGACGATGCACCATTCTACAAATGGTTCGAAGGCGGTGAGCTCAATATCGCGTATCAGTGTGTCGGCAGACACCTCAAGACCAAGAAAAACAAAGCGGCGATCATCTTCGAAGGGGATAATGGCGATCAGAAGACATTGACCTACCGTGAACTCTACTATGAAGTGAATAGGACAGCCAATCTCTTCAGAAATCAGTTCAATATCAAAAAAGGTGACAGGGTTATCCTCTATATGCCAATGATCCCCGAAGCAGCGATCTCTATGCTGGCGTGTGCCAAGCTGGGTGCGATCCACTCAGTGGTCTTTGGTGGCTTCTCTGCGGAAGCACTCAGGGATAGAATCATCGATGCAGAAGCGAAGCTGGTCGTTACTGCAGACGGTGCTTTCAGAAAAGGGAAGCCCTATATGCTCAAGCCGGTCGTCGACAAAGCGCTGGAAGAGGGGTGTGAGTGTGTCGAAGCGGTCTGTGTCGTCGAGCGAAACGGCGAAGAGATCCATTGGGAAGCGGGCCGTGACTACGCCTATAACCAACTGATCGAGAATGAATCGGTACAGTGCGAGCCTGAGATCGTCGAAGCTGAGCATCCACTGTTCCTTCTTTATACTTCCGGAAGTACTGGGAAGCCAAAAGGGGTTCAGCACTCCAGTGCGGGGTATATCCTCTGGGCGCAGATGACGATGGAGTGGGTCTTTGACCTCAAAGACAATGATACCTACTGGTGTACGGCAGATGTGGGCTGGATTACGGGGCACACCTATATCGTCTATGGACCGCTGGCTGCCGGTGCGACGACGGTAATGTTCGAGGGTGTACCGACCTTCCCGGATGCCGGCAGATGCTGGAAGATGGTCGAAGAGTATCAGATCAATCAGTTCTATACGGCGCCGACCGCGATCAGACTGCTGCACAAGCTGGGTGAAGATGAGCCGGCCAAGTATGACCTCTCTTCGCTGCGTATCCTCGGAACTGTGGGTGAGCCGATCGATCCGGCTGCCTGGAAGTGGTACTACGAAGCGGTGGGTAACTCCAACTGCTCTATCGTCGATACCTATTGGCAGACAGAGACGGGCGGACATATGATTTCGCCACTGCCTGCGGCAACACCGATCAAACCCGGCTGTGCGACTTTCCCTCTGCCGGGTATCGTTGCGGAGATCATGGAGGAGGATGGTACACCGACTCCTGTCGGTGAAAAAGGATTCCTCTGTATCACCAAGCCATGGCCAAGTATGATCCGAACGATCTGGAACGATCCTGAGCGATTTGTCAAATCCTACTTCGGAGACTGCAAAAAGGATGGCAAAGCGGTCTACTTCACCGGTGACGGTGCGATGAAAGATGAAGAGGGCTACATCACGATTACAGGAAGAACCGACGATGTCATCAACGTCTCCGGCCACCGAATGGGAACCGCGGAAGTCGAAGCGGCGATCAAGAAGCACCCCAACGTCGCAGCTGTCGCCGTCGTAGGCAAGCCACACGAGATCAAAGGTGAGGGAATCTTCGCCTATGTGGTCCTCAAGAGTGAAGATACAGTCAGTGAAGAGATCGAGATGGTACAGGAGATCAATGCGATCATCAAAAACGAAATCGGTGCCATCGCACTCTGTGATTCGATGATCTTCGTCCCCGACCTGCCCAAGACCCGTTCAGGCAAAATCATGCGCCGTATCCTCAGAGCGCTGGCCAAGGGAGAGGAGATCACACAGGATACTTCGACCCTGGAAGATCCATCGATCGTCGAGACAATCAAGAATTGCTGCAACTCGGCAGGAATTTAACGATTCGATATTGGTGTCGGGGTGAGGGCACTCCGACCTATAGAATTGTCGATATTATTCCTGACTCATCAAACTCTTGATTAGCTTCATATCGGCAAACGCCTCTTTCTTCGCCGAAGGATTTCGCAGCAGATAACTGGGGTGGAAAGTCGGTATGACTTTGTATCCATTCTGCTTTTTGACTGTACCCCTGATCTGCGTAATCCTGCTCTCGTCACCTGTCAAATAGTGGTAGGCTGTCGCGCCAAGTGTTACAACCAGTTTTGGGCGTATGATCTCGATCTGCTTTTTCAGGTAGGGCAGACAGGAGTGTGCCTCCGTGGGGGTCGGGACGCGGTTATTGGGTGGTCGGCATTTGACGATATTGGCGATGTAGACTTCCGAGCGGGGAATGAGCAGTACTTTTTCGATCATATTGGTGAGCACTTCACCTGCACGGCCGACAAAGGGATGACCGGTACTGTCCTCTGTTGCACCCGGACCCTCTCCGACGAAAAGTATCTCGGCAGATTCATTCCCTTCCCCAAAAACGACATGGGTGCGTGATTTGCTCAACTCACAGAGATGGCAGTTGAGTGCCTGCTTTTTGAGTGCTTCCATAGAGGAGGGGAGCTCTATCTCTGAGGTTTCGTATTGTGATGGGGAGATATCGGTATAGCGGTATCCCAGCTGCTTCAGCTGATAGAGCTGTTTGAGCAGGAGGGCATTGTGAAGATTTTTCATT